>NZ_JBEZJP010000027.1:0-36050 GCF_040653175.1 Actinomadura sp. NPDC048032 | reverse complement strand
TCATGCCGTGGCGGACGATGCTCCCTCGGCCCTGGACAGCCCAGACGTAGCCCTCCGTCTCCAGAGCTCCGATCGCCCGCGCGATCGTGTCTCGGGGTCGAGGTCGGGCCACCGCTGGTGGACGACGGCCCGCACCTGCATGACCAGCCACAGCTGCCCGGCGAGCGCGAGCACCTCCGCGGCGCCCGCCGCGGAGGGCAGGAACCAGCCGGTCTCGCGGGCGAAGCGCGCCAGCGCGGGGTCGAGCAGCGGCCGCCCCGACAGGGCGCCGAACGCGTCGAAGGCGCCGAGGCCGAGGGCGAGGCCGGCCGCGCCGGCCAGCAGCAGCACGGCCCCGGTCACCGCGATCGCGATCCTCATCGTCAGTCCTTCCGTCGGCACCGTCGGTCGTTGCGCAGCACTGCCGGACCTCCCGCGGGCGTGGGCGGCCCTCCCGCCGGCACCTCAGTCCTTCCGCCAGCCGAGGCGGACGTCGACCGGCGGCCGGCGCATCGGCTCGATCCGGTCCAGGCGCGCGTCGACCGCGTCGTGGACGAGGTCGGCGAGGTTCGCCGGGTTGCGGTAGTGGGTGGCGGCCCGCACGAGCAGGCCCCGGCGGAAGAACCCGAGGCCCCGGACGCGGGCGCGCTCGATGCCGGGGACCTCCATCGCCGCGGCCGCGAGCGTGCGGCGCAGCGCGGCGCGGCCGATGACGCCCGCCAGCCGCGGATCGGCGCCCGCCAGCGGCACCCCGCGCAGCCGCCCGGGCAGCGCGGCCGCCATGAAGGCCGCCCCGAGAGCGGCCACCGCGCCCGACGCCGCCAGCACGTCCGGATGGTTCCACGCGTGCCGCCGCAGTGCCTCCACCACCGGGGCGACGCCCGGCACCGGGTGGACGGCCGAGCCGAGCGCCCCGGCGAGCAACTCGATCGCGGCCGTCCCGCCGAACGCGGTCACCAGCAGCGCCGCGGCGAGCCCGGCGAGCGCGCGGCGGGGCCGCAGCTCGCGGACGGCGAGCCGGCGCGCCAGCCGCCTGCCCTGCGCCTCCTCGATCAGCTCCTTGACCAGCGTCTCGGCCATGGCCACCCCCCGTGAGCCTCGGCACCTACGGCTTCGTCACCCATGGTGCGCGAAAGTCACGCGGAGTGAAACACGCCATGCCGACATCTCACGCGTTCATCGGCCGGGAACCCGCAGGTCAGCGGAAGACGACCGTCCGGTCTCCGTTGAGCAGCACGCGGTGCTCGGCGTGCCAGCGGACGGCGCGGGCGAGCGCGAGGCACTCCACGTCGCGTCCCACGGCCACCAGCTCCTCCGGGCTGTGGGTGTGGTCGACGCGCGCGACCTCCTGCTCGATGATCGGCCCCTCGTCCAGGTCGGCGGTGACGTAGTGCGCGGTCGCGCCGATCAGCTTGACGCCGCGCGCGTGCGCCTGGTGGTAAGGGCGGGCGCCCTTGAAGCTCGGCAGGAACGAGTGGTGGATGTTGATGATCGCGCCGGGCAGCTTGGCGCAGAAGTCGTCGGACAGGATCTGCATGTACCGGGCGAGGACGACGAGGTCGGCGCGGTAGTGCTCGACCAGCGTCAGGATCTCGGCCTCCTGCGCGGCCTTTCCTCCCGGCCCGACCGGCAGGTGGTGGTAGTCGATCCCGTACGACTGGGTGAGCGGCCGCAGGTCGGGGTGGTTGGACGCCACCGCGACGATGTCGATGTCGAGCAGCCCGGACCGCGTCCGGTACAGCAGGTCGTTGAGGCAGTGCCCGCCCTTCGACACCATGATCAGCACGCGCGGGCGCTCGGCCAGCGGGTGCAGCCGCCACTCCAGCCCGAGCTCGGGCACCAGGGACGCGAAGGCGCCGCGCAGCTCGTCGGGGTCGGTGTCGGCGAGCGCCGCGAACTGCACCCGCATGAAGAAGGTGCCGGTCTCGCCGTCGCCGAACTGCTGGCTCTCGACGATGTTGCACCCGCGCTCGGCCAGCAGCCCCGAGACGGCGGCCACGATGCCGGGCCGGTCGGGGCAGGACAGGGTCAGCACGTACTCGTTCACGGGTTCGTTCACGGGTCTCATTCTTGCCTCGGCGCGGGAAGCGCCAGCTCACGACGGGTCCCTCCCGAGCTTACGCGGCGGCGTCCCCGTCCCGCCGCCGTACCGGCCGGTCGGCGCGGCCGGACGCCGCCGGCCTTGTCTACCCGTGAGTAGTTTGAAGGCCCGCCTTGGGGTTACCTTTGCCCGCATGCGGCGAATCGCGCTCGTGGCGCTGGCGGTCACCCTGGCCCTGGCGGGCTGCACCGGCAAGACCGGCGGGAAGGGCGGCGAGGGCGGGAAGGGCGGTCGGCGCCCCGCGACCGTCGACGGCGTCCCCACCTCGGAGGGGACGCACAAGCAGAAGCTCGACGTGGGGACGGTCGGGCACCGCGAGTACCTGCTGCACGTCCCGTCCAAGGTCGCGGACGGGAAATGGAAGGACGGCAGGCCGGCCGACAGGCCCGCGCTGGTCATCGCCCTGCACGGCGGCCTGGCGACCATGGCGAAGATGCGGGACCTGACCGGCTTCGACAAGCTGTCGGACGAGCACGGCTTCCTCGTCGCCTACCCCGACGGGTTCATGACCACGTGGAACGCGGGCGACTGCTGCGGCGCGGCGAAGATCGGGAAGGTCGACGACGTCGGGTTCCTCGGCAAGCTCATCGACAAGCTCACCGGCGCCGGGCTGGCCGACCCGAAGCGCGTCTACGTCACCGGCTTCTCCAACGGCGCCGGGATGGCGTACCGGATGGCCTGCGAGAAGCCGGGCAAGGTCGCGGCGATCGGGGTGGTCGAGGGCGCGCTGGTGACCAGGTGCGACCCGGGCCGCCCGGTGTCGGCGATGATCTTCCACGGGACGGCGGACGGGAACGTCCCCTTCAACGGGGGCGGCGACCGCGACTTCAACGACAAGCGCCCGTTCCCGCCCGTCTCGGACGCGGTGGACTTCTGGCGCAAGGTCGGAGGGCTGCCCCAGCCGCGCGAGCGGGTGAAGGCGCTCAGCGGCGACACCCGGTGCGAGAGCACGGGCAAGGGCGAGCGCGGCGTCGCCGTGACGTTCTGCAGGATCGAGGGCGGGCGGCACCAGTGGCCGAAGGAGGCGAGCCCGATGCTGTGGAGCTTCTTCGCCGCCCATCCGCGCACCGGGACGTGAGATCTTTTCACATTCCCCCGGTAGTGTGGCATCGTGACGAGCATGAACCTCCGGGACCGCTATGACGCCGCGACCGCCGGGCTGGAGGCGCCGTTCGCCGTCGTCGACCTCGCGGCCTTCCGCGCCAACGCCGCCGACCTCGTGCGCCGCGCCGCCGGCAAGCCCATCCGCGTCGCCAGCAAGTCGGTGCGCTGCCGGGCCCTCCTGGAGGACGTCCTCGCGATGGAGGGCTTCGCCGGGGTCATGGCGTTCACCCTCCCCGAGGCGCTCTGGCTGGCCGCCGAGGGCGTCAGCGACGACATCCTCGTCGCCTACCCCACGGCCGACCGCACCGCGATCGCCGCGCTCGCCGCCGACCCCCGCGCGGCCCGCGCCGTCACGCTGATGGTCGACTCCCCCGAGCACCTCGACCTGATCGAGTCCGCCGCGGGCGACCAGCGCGTGCGGGTCTGCGTCGACATCGACGCCTCGTACCGCACGCTCGGCGGCCGGGTGCGGATCGGCGCGCTGCGCTCCCCGCTGCACACCGCCGCCGACGTCCGGGCCTTCGCCGAACTGGTCCTCAAGCGGCCCTCGCTCGACCTCGTCGGGCTGATGGCCTACGAGTCGCAGATCGCGGGCGTCGGGGACGTGCCGCCCGGCCGGCCCGCGCGGGGGCGCGTCATCCGCGCCATGCAACGGCAGTCCCGGGCGGAGCTGGCCCGGCGCCGCGCGGCGATCGTCCGGGCCGTCCGGGAGCTGACCGACCTGGAGTTCGTCAACGGCGGCGGCACCGGCAGCGTCGAGACGACGGCGGCCGAGCGCGCCGTCACCGAGGTCGCGGCCGGCTCCGGCCTCTACCAGCCGCACCTGTTCGACCAGTACTCCAACTTCGCCGGACGGCCCGCCGCGCTGTTCGCGCTGCCCGTCGTCCGGCGCCCCGCGCCCGGCGTCGTCACGTGCCTCGGCGGCGGCTACCTGGCGTCCGGGCCGGCCGACGCCGTCCGCCTCCCCCAGCCCTACCTGCCGACGGGCCTGTCCTACAGCGGCGAGGAGGGCGCGGGCGAGGTGCAGACGCCGCTGCTCGGACGCGCCGCCGACCTGCTGTCGGTGGGCGACCGCGTCTGGTTCCGCCACACCAAGGCCGGGGAGCTGTGCGAACGGTTCGACGCGCTGCACCTCATCGAGGACGGCCGGCACGTCCGCACCGTCCCCACCTACCGGGGCGAGGGCCGCACGTTCCTGTGAGCGCGCCCCCCGACCGTCTAGGTTGGGGGCATGAGCGACGCTCCCATGATCAGTGTCCGCGGCGAGGCGGTGCTGGAGGCCGAGCCGGAGATCGCGCGCCTGTCGGTGCACGTCGAGTCGCAGGAGTCCGACCGGCGCGCGGCCCTCGACCGGCTCACCGAGCGGAACCAGCAGTGCCTCGACCTGGTCAAGTCCTACGGCGAGGCCGTGGAGAAGCTGGAGACGGGCGGCCTGTCGATCACGCCGCTGCTGAAGTACCGGCGGCGCGAGGGCGACATCCGCGCCTACCGCGGCACCGTCTGGATCAAGATCACGGTCAGCGACTTCGCGGTGCTGGGCGAGCTGGTCGCCCGGCTCGGCGACCTGGAGCGCACCTACGTCACCGGGCCGCAGTGGGAGCTGCGGCACGACAGCGAGGTGTACCGGCGGGCCGCGCGGCAGGCGGCTAACGAGGCCGTCGAGCGCGCCCGCGGCTACGCCGAGGCGCTCGGGGCGCGGCTCACCGGGCTGGTGGAGCTGTCGGACGAGGGGCTCGGCCGCGACGGCGGCTCCGGCGGGCCCGTCGCGCTCGCCGCGGCCTACGGGCGCGCGCCGGGCGGCGCGGCCGAGGAGCCCGAGCCGATCGACCTGGAGCCGGAGACGCAGATCGTCCGCGCCACCGTCGAGGCCAGGTTCACCGCGACGGCCCCCGACCTCGGCTGACCCGGCCCCCGCTGAACGGCCGGGCCGCCGCGCCCGTACTCCGGGACGTGGGAGGAACGGACTGCGGGGCGTACCGGACCGGGCTCGGCGTCTACGCCATCGGACGGCTCGCCGGCGCCGAGGCGGACGCGCTGTCGGCGCACCTGGGCGGCTGCCCGCCGTGCCGGGACGAGCTCGCCCGGCTGCGCGGCGTCGCCGAGCTGCTCGCCCGCTCCGCCCGGCAGTGGAACGCAGCCGCCCCGCAGCACTCCGGCGGCGCCCCGCCGCGCCCGGGCGCCGCCCGGAAACGCGGAAGCGCCGGCCGCGGACCGCGGACCGGCGCCTCGGGGACGGGGCTCAGCGCCTCCTGCGCCTGCGGCGCCGCAGGACGAGGGCGGTCACGATGACCGCCGCGCCGACTCCGGCGAACACCAGCCGCCGGTCGATCTGAGGACCCTCGCCGTCGTCGTCCTCGGAGGGGCGCACCATCGCGCCGAGGGCCTTGGCGACCTGGTCGGCCTCCTCCTTCAGCCGCTCCGCGCCCCGGTGCGCGACGTTCCTCGGGCTGACCCGGTCGGCGAGCTCGTCGATGGTGCGGGCCAGTTGCCGCCGGCTGCGCTCTATCTCCCGTTCCAGCGCCTCCGGGTCGCGGCTCTTGTCAGCCATGCCGTGTCCTTATCGTGTCGGGCGTACTCGCGCGGGCCGGAACCGTGACGAGCCGAGCGTGATCCGCACAGTCTTGCAGGTCTTCCCGCCGGATGCCCGCCGCACCCCAGCCGGTACCGTTGGACCCACCATCCGAGCGAAAGGCGGGACAGGGTGTCCGAGCGGCTGCAGCCGGGCGACGTCGCCCCCGATTTCGAGCTACCCGACGCCGACGAGACCGCGGTGTCGCTGGCCTCGCTGCGCGGCAAGCGCGTGATCCTCTACTTCTACCCGGCGGCCATGACCCCCGGCTGCACCAAGGAGTCGGTCGACTTCGAGGGAAGCCTGCCCGAACTGGAGGCCGCGGGCGTCGCCGTCGTCGGCGTCTCCCCCGACAAGCCGGCCAAGCTCGCCAAGTTCCGGGACAAGGAGGGGCTCACGTTCCCGCTCCTCTCCGACCCGGACGCGGAGGTCCTGCAGGCCTACGGCGCCTACGGGGAGAAGAAGCTGTACGGCAAGGCCGTCGTCGGGGTCATCCGGTCGACGTTCGTCATCGACGCCGACGGCCGGATCGAGAAGGCGTACTACAACGTGAAGGCGACGGGGCACGTGGAGCGCCTGCGCCGCGACCTCGGCCTGTAGGCACCGCGCCGGCCCGCGCTCGGCGCGGGCCGGGGTGGGCCGGGGTGGGACCGGTGCGGGCGGGGGGATTCGAACCCCCACGGTGTCACCACCAACAGGACCTAAACCTGCCGCGTATACCTGATTTCGCCACGCCCGCCCGCGCCCTCGTCCGGGCTCCCGTTCGGGCTTCCCTCTGAGGGCGCGTTCAGCTTAGCGTCCTGATCGGCGGGCGCGGGGACGGATTCCGCCGCCTCCCGGCGGGGCGTGCGGTACAGGGCGGCGACGACGACCGCGGTGACGGCGAGCGCGACCGACGCGGTGAGGAACGCCGTCTGGAGGCCGTCGCTGAAGGCCGTCCGCGCGTGCTCGGCGGCCTGCGGGCCGAGCCGCACCGCCGCCGCGACCGACGTCCTCGCCTGCTCGGCGGCCGGGCCCGGCAGGTTCCCGAGGTCGAGGTTCGCGCGGTAGGCCGACTGCAGGAGGCTGCCGAGGACGGCGATGCCGAGCGCGCCGCCGAGCTCCCGGGCCAGGTCGTTCATCGCCGACCCCACGCCCTGCTTCTCGGCGGGCAGCGCGTCGGTGATCGCGGCCGTGGACGGGGTCATGGCGAGGCCCATGCCGGCGCCGAACGGGACGAGGCCCGCGAGCAGCAGCCAGTAGGTGCTGTCCTCGTCCAGCAGCGAGAAGACCAGCATCCCGACGCCGACCAGGAGCAGGCCGGCCGTGACGACGCGGCGCGGGCCGAGCCTCGCGGCCAGCTTCGGCGCGGCGACCCGCGCGGACGGCATCATCGCGAGCGCCATGGGCACGAGGCTGAGCGCGCCCACGAGGGCGCTGTCGCCCTTCACCAGCTGCAGGTACTGCAGGATGATGAAGACGAAGCCGAAGAAGGCGAAGAACTGCACGGTGACGGTGAGGGAACCGGCCGAGAACGCCCGGATGCGGAACAGCCGCGGGTCGAGCAGCGGGTTCGACCGCTTCAGCTCCCACCCCACGAACCCGGCGAGGACGACGAGGGCGGCGGCGAGGCCGAGCAGCGTCCGCGCGGAGGCCCAGCCGTGCGTCGGCGCCTCGATGATCGAGTAGACGCCGGCGCCGAGACCGGCCACGGTGATCAGCGCGCCGGTCACGTCGAGGCGCGGCGCGTCCGGCTCGGCCGACTCGGGGACGAACGCGAGCGTCGTGACCAGGGCGACCGCGGCGAGCACCACGTTCATCCAGAACACCGAACGCCAGGTCCAGAACTCCAGCAGGGTCCCCGACACCAGGAGGCCGAAGATGGCGCTGGCCCCGGCGACGCCCGCCCAGGCGCCGACCGCGCGGGTGCGCTGGGCGGCGGGGAACGTCGAGGTGATCGTGGACAGCGTCGCCGGCATGACCAGGGCCGCTCCGACGCCGAGCACGCCGCGCATCGCGATCAGCCATTCCGGGTCGCCGCCCAGCGCCGCCGCGGCCGAGCCCGCGCCGAACACGAGGAGCCCGGCGGTGAGCGCGCGGCGCCGCCCGTAGCGGTCGCCGACGGCGCCGCCGAGCAGCAGCAGGGCCGCGAAGACCAGCGCGTAGGCGTCGATGATCCACGACAGTTCGGTGAGGCCGGCGCGGGTGTCGCGGGCGATGGAGGGCACCGCCGTGTTGAGGGAGGCCACGGCCGACACCACCGTGGCGAGGGACAGCATCACGGCCGGCAGCACCGCTCGGTGGACGGCGCCCGGCCCCTGCTTCGTGGTGTTCATGCCTCGACGGTGGCCCCGGCGCGCACTATATTTCAACCTTGATGAATAAATCTGGAGGCGGGCGGGGGCGGCGGCGCGGTGGCCCCGACACCCGCGAGGAGATCCTCGCGGTCGCCCGCAGGCGGTTCCTGGCCGACGGGTACGGGCCGGTCACGATGCGGTCCCTCGCCGCCGAGGCGGGCGTGGACGCCGCGCTGATCAGCTACTTCTTCGGCTCGAAGAAGGGCCTGTTCGGCGCGGTGCTCGGGCTGGTCGCCAACCCGCCCGAGGTGCTGGCGGGCGCGCTGCCCGGCGACCCCGCCGAGCTGCCCGAACGCGTCCTGCGCGCGCTGGTCACCGCGTGGGACGACCCGGAGAACGGCAGGCCGCTGCTGCTCATGGTGCGCGCCGCCGTCCAGGACCCGGACCTGAGCCGGCTGGTGCGCGACCTGGTCGAACGCGAGATCGTCGGCCGCATCGCCGACCATCTGGGCGGCCCCGACGCGACCGCGCGGGCCGGGGCGCTGGGCGTCCAGCTCTCCGGGCTGATCTTCGCCCGCTACGTCCTCGCGGTGGAACCCGTCGCCTCGATGCCGCCCGATGAATTGATCCGGTACCTCTCCCCGGGCTTCCGCGCCGCCGTCCACGGTCCGCCCCGCCGCCCCCGGACGCGCCGACCCCGGTAGCGGACACGCCCGCGGCGGGGTTGCGGACGACACTTCGGACGAATCGGGCAGAGAATCCCGGCGCCCCGGGGGCGGGCGTTCTAGGCTGGCCGCGTCCTTTCGCCACGCGCAGCCGGTGACATCATGACCACACGTCTGGCGGTCCCCTCGTGAGCGCCGCCCCCGGCAGCCCCGGCTCCCCGGGCGCCGGATTCACGCACCGCCTGCTGCCCTTCTCCGGGGCGGAGGAGTTCCTCGGCGGCGCGGTGCCGTTCCTGCGCGCCGGCCTCGACGCGGGCGACCGCGTCCTCGCGGTCTGCGGGCCCGGCCGCGAGGCGCTGCTGCGCGACGCCCTCGGACCCGCCGCGGCGGGCGTCGAGTTCACCGAGGCCGCCGCCTGGTACGCGCACCCGTCCCGCACGCTGGCGGACTGCGTGGGCGACGCCTTCGAGACCGCGCGGCGCGGACGCCGGCTGCGCGTCCTCGGCGAGCCCGTCTGGGCGACGCGGCCGCCGCTGGAGGTCGTCGAGTGGCAGCGGACCGAGGCCGTGCTGAACGAGGCGTTCCGCGGCACCGGCGCCGCGATCATGTGCCCCTACGCGGCGTCGCTCCCCGCGTCCGTCGTCGCGGCCGGGCGCAGGACGCACCCCGAGACCGTGCGCGGCGCGCGGGCCCTCCCCAACCCCGGCTTCCTGAGCCCCGCGGCGTACTGCGCCCGGTGCGACGGCGAGGCGCTGCCCCCGCCGCCGGACGGCGCCGAGACCCTGGAGATCGAGCGCCCCGACCTGTACTGGCTCCGCGTGTGGGTCACCGACTTCGCGCGGCGCACGCCGCTGCCGGACGGCGAGAGGCAGCGGCTCCTGGTCGCGGTCACCGAGGTGGTCACGAACGCGTTCCGGCACGGCGAGCCGCCCGTCGTCCTGCGCATGTGGACCGACGCCTCGCCCGGCGCCGCCGCCCTGGTCTGCGAGGTCACCGACGGGGGGCGGTGGGAGCCGGGCGGCGGGTTCGGCCTCGTCCCGCCGAAGCCGGACGGCGGACCGCCCGGCGACGGGTTCGGGCTGTGGGCGGTGCGCCTGCTGTGCTCCTTCGTCCAGATCCGGACGGGCCGGAACGGGACCGCCGTGCGGCTGCTCATCGCCCTGCCGGGCGCGACCACGGCGAACCGGCGAGGCGGCCGCGGCGGCTCGGACGGAGCGTGAGGAACTCCATGCGTTGGGCTTCCAAAGGCACCGGACCGGCGTACGCTGAACAGATCCGCCTCACACCGATGGGCAGGCCATGGACACATCCTGGTTCGCCGAACGCCCCGTAAGCGAACTCCGTCCCGGAGATCACGGCTGGCTGGCCTACAGCAGTCAGGAGGAGCGCGACCACGTCATCGGGCCCTTCGTCCGGGAGGGTCTGGAGACCACCGAGAAGGTCGTGTACGTCACCGACGTCCCGGTCGAGCGGCTGCCCGGCCTCGGCCCGGGGCGGCCGATCGACGTGGACGCCCTCGTCAGGTCGGGCCAGCTGCGGGTCATCCCGCCGCGGGAGGCGTGCCTCGACCGCCGCGGCTCGTTCGAACCGGCCCGGATGGCCGACACCGTCGCCCGCGAGCTCGGCGCCGCGTTCGGGCAGGGCTTCCGCGCCGTGCGCCTCACCACCGACCACAGCTGGCTGCTGAACGGGCCCGGCGGGCCCGACCTCGGCCCGATGCTCGGCTGCGAGCACCGCGTCGGCGACACCGTCTCGCCGAGCACCATGGCGATGGCCATCTGCCAGGTCGACCGGCGCTCGTGTCCGCCCGCCGCGCTCGCCGCCCTCCGCGACACACACGAGGTCCTCGTGGAAGTGAACCCCGAATTCGACGACGGGATACTGAAGATCGTGCGCACGTTCGAGCCCGACGGGCTCCGCGTCGAGGGCGAGCTGGACGCCGCGCGGCACTCGGTGTTCGCCGAGCAGCTCCGCCGGCTGCGGCCCGGACGCAGCGTCCACCTCGACCTGTCCCGGCTCGGGTTCATCGACCTCGGCGGGCTGCACCTGCTGGCCAAGCACGCCACCCGGCTGCCCGCCGACGCCGCGCTGATCCTCGACCACCTGTCGCCCGACGTCGAGAGCGTCATCGACATGGTCGGCTGGCACCGGCTGCCCGGTCTCGCCCGCGGGCGGCGGCTCGCGGAGACGGAGGGCATCGCCTGATGGCACTGGAGCACAAGGCGTTCATGTACCGGGGCACCGAGGACTTCCTGTCCGTCACCGTGCCCTACCTCGAATCGGGCGTCCAGCGCGGCCAGGTCGTGATCGCCGTCGCCTGCGAGCCCAACCTGACCGCCCTGCGGGACGTCCTCGCCCCGCACGGCGACGCGGTCACCTACTTCGACTCCGCCGGCTTCTACAAGCACCCCGTCCACACGCTGCGCGACTACCAGACCATCGTGAAGCAGAGCGCCCCGCGCACCGTCTGCGCGCTCGCCGAGCCGCTCTGGCACGGGTGGGACGAGCGCCAGACGCTCGAATGGGTCCGGTACGAGTCCCTCATCAACGTGGTCTTCGGCGACTCGGGAGCGCGGGCCCTGTGCCCCTACGACGCCGAGGAGCTGCCGCCCCGCATCCTCGACGAGGCGCGCCGCACCCATCCCCTGCTGCTCGCCCCGGACCACGACGGCGAGAACGGCGACTACATCGACCCGGTGAGGTTCGGGTCCAGTTGCGACGGCCGGCTCCGCTCCGACCGCCCGGCCGGCGCCGAGTACTTCTCCATCGACGGCGACGACCTGCACGCGCTGCGCAGGTTCGTCGGCGAGCGCGCCCTCAGGCACGGCCTGGCCAAGCAGAAGGCGCAGAACCTCGTCACCGCCGCCAACGAGGTCGCCGCGAACGCGCTCCAGCACGGCACTCCGCCGATCGGGCTCTGGACGTGGCAGGACGGCGCCGACCTCGTCTGCGAGATCGGCGACCACGGCTTCTGGCGCCCCGGGCCCGACCCGCTGACCGGCTTCATCCCGCCCGACTCCGCCCTCCAGCGCGGCTTCGGCCTGTGGACCGTCCGCCTCCTGGTCGACCTGATGGAGCTGCGCGCCGGCTGGGACGGCACCTTCGTCCGCCTGCGCTGCGGCTGACCGCCCCCGCGGGCGGGGGGTCAGGCCAGGCCGGCGGCCCGGAGGGCGTCGGGGACGATCTCGGCGAGCGCGCGGAAGGCGCGGCCGCGATGGCTGATCGCGTCCTTCTCGGCGGGCGCCAGCTCCGCGGTCGTGCGGGTCCCGCCCTCCGGAAGGAAGATCGGGTCGTAGCCGAAGCCGCCGGCGCCGCGCGGCTCCCGGATGACGGTGCCGTGCATCCGGCCCTCGACGCAGTGCTCGGCGCCGCCCGGGACGACCAGTGCGGCCGCGCACACGAACGAGCCGCCGCGCCGGTCGTCGGCCACGTCGGCGAGCTGGTCGAGGACGAGCCGCAGGTTGGCGGCGTCCTGGTCGCCGGCGCCGAACCGTCCCGACCAGCGGGCCGACAGCACGCCGGGCATGCCGTTCAGCGCGTCCACGCACAGGCCGGAGTCGTCGGCGACGGCGGGCAGCCCGGTGAACGCGGCGATCGCGCGGGCCTTCAGCAGCGCGTTGCCCTCGAAGGTCAGCTCGGTCTCGGGGACGTCGGGGGCGCCGGGGAAGGCGTCGAGGCCGACGACGTCGAGGTCGCCGAGGATCCGGTGCAGCTCGGCGACCTTGCCCTGGTTGCGGGTGGCGAGGACGATCCGGCTCATCGGCCGAGGGCCTCGTTCTGGATGCGGGTCAGCTCGGCGCAGCCGGCGGCGCCGAGGTCGAGCAGCTCGTCCAGCTCCGCCCGGTCGAACGGGGCGCCCTCGGCGGTGCCCTGCACCTCGACGAACCGGCCGTCGCCGGTGCAGACGACGTTCATGTCGGTCCCGGCGGCCGAGTCCTCCTCGTAGCAGAGGTCGAGGCGGGGCTCGCCGTCCACGACGCCGACGCTGACCGCCGAGACCGAGGTGATGAGCGGGTCCCCCCGGAGCAGGCGGCGCTCGCGCATCCAGCTCACCGCGTCGGCCAGCGCGACGTAGGCGCCGGTGATCGCGGCGGTGCGGGTGCCGCCGTCGGCCTGCAGGACGTCGCAGTCGAGCTGGACGGTGTTCTCGCCGAGCGCCTTGAGGTCCAGGCACGCCCGGATCGACCGGCCGATCAGCCGGGAGATCTCGTGGGTGCGCCCGCCGATCCGGCCCTTGACGGACTCGCGGTCGTTGCGGGTGTTCGTCGCGCGCGGCAGCATCGCGTACTCGGCGGTGACCCAGCCGAGGCCGCTGTCGCGCCGCCAGCGGGGCACCGAGTCCTGCACGGACGCGGCGCACAGCACCCGGGTCGCGCCGAACTCGACGAGCACCGACCCTTCCGCGTGGTCGAGCCATCCGCGCTGGATGCGGACGGGACGGAGCCGGTCGGGTGCACGATCATCGGGGCGAGCCATGCGCCCACCCTAGCGGGCGGGCCCCCGCCGGACCCGGCCCACCGCCGGTGACGCCGCACTCACCGCGGCGGGCCCCGGAAGCGGACGGCCGCGGGAGCGGCGGCCCCTCAGAACTCGTAGACGGCGCCGACCTCGGCCAGCTCGACCGGGCCGCGGAACCCGCTGGCCTTCGCCTCGGAGAGCGTCTCGGACGGGTCGTTCCACGGCAGCAGGTGCGTCAGGACCAGCCGGCCGACCCCGGCCCGCTCGGCGTGCTCGCCGGCCTCCCGTCCCGTCAGGTGCATGTCCGGCGGCAGGTCCGGGCGGTCGGCGAACCCCGCCTCGCACAGGAACAGGTCGGAGTCGCGGGCCAGCCGGACCAGGTCGTCGCTGTGGCCGGTGTCGCCGGAGTAGGTCATGACGCTGCCCCCGTGCTCGATCCGCAGGCCGTACGCCTCGACCGGGTGGTTCATCAGCGCGGTGGTGACCGTGAAGGGGCCGATGGGCACCGGCCCCGGCTCCAGCGGACGGAAGTCGAAGGTGGCGGTCATCTCCGGGTTCGGTTCCAGCTCGTACGCCTTGATCATGTGGTCCGCGGTGTCGCGGGGGCCGTACACCGGGATGCGCGGCGCCGGGCCGTCCGGGCAGTACGTCCGCGCGATCCAGTAGACGGTGAGGTCGAGGCAGTGGTCGGGATGCAGGTGCGAGATGCAGATGGCGTCGATGTCCAGCAGGCCGTGGAAGCGCTGGAGGCTTCCGATCGCGCCGTTGCCGATGTCGACGAGCATGGAGAAGCCGTCCGCCTCGACCAGATAGCTGGACGCGGGGCTGTCCGGCCCTGGGAAACTGCCGGAACAGCCGATCACAGTGACCCGCACGCTCACTCCTCCTCCGCGGTCCGAGGAATCAGGTCGTCAAAGCCTTGCTCAACGTGCTCTCCACCGAACCGATCTCCGGCCCGAGGAAGCGTCGGCCGAGCTCGGCGAACACGGCGGGGTCGCCGGTGGCGCGGAACCGGTGCCGCGGCCGGGGCGTCGCCTCGGCGCGGGCCAGTCCCCGATCGTGCAGCACTCGGTACACGTCCTTGGCGGTCTCGTCGGCGCTTGAGACCAGTGTGACCCCGTCTCCGACCACATACGAGATGACGCCGGTCAGAAGCGGGTAGTGCGTGCAGCCGAGGATCAGGGTGTCGCAGCCCGCGTCCACGATCGGGCCCAGGTACTCGCGGGCGGCGTCGAGGAGGTCGTCGCCCATCGTCACGCCCGCCTCGACGAAGTCGACGAAGCGGGGGCAGGCGGCGCTGACCAGCTCGATGTGCGGCGCGGCGGCGAACGCGTCCTCGTAGGCGCGGCTGTTCACGGTGGCCTCGGTGGCGATGAGGCCGACCCGCCCGTTGGAGGTGGCGCGCGCCGCGCGCCTGGTCGCGGGGTTGATGACCTCCACGACCGGGACGTCGTAGCGTTCGCGGGCGTCGCGCAGCATCGCCGAGCTGGCGCTGTTGCAGGCGATCACCAGCATCTTCACGCCCTCGTCGACCAGCTCGTCCAGCATCTCCAGCGCGAACGCGCGGACCTGGGCGATCGGGCGCGGGCCGTACGGCTGGCGGCCCGAGTCGCCGAGGTAGACGATCGGCTCGTTCGGCAGCTGGTCGAGGATGGCGCGAGCCACCGTGAGGCCCCCGAAACCGCTGTCGAAGATCCCGATGGGCGCGTCGGGGAGGCCGTCCCCCCGGGATGGATCTGACATGGTGCACAAGGCTAGGCGACATGGCCCCGCCCGGGTGTGTCATGCGTTGGACATCACACCGTCACACGCTGGAAAACCGTCCAGCTCACGCCGCCGGCGCATGATCCGGTGGTTCGGCGGTCCGAAACGCCGGTGCGCCGCGCCGGCTAGGAGCGGGCGAGGGGGACGCGGGCGATCTGCCGGCTCTGTGCCACGAGGCGTCCGGCGGCGTCCCACACCTCGACCTCCTCGTCGAACCAGCCGCCGGCGAGGAGCCGTCCGGTGCCGTGCACGGCGAGCCACCCGGGCGCCGGGACGGCCCGCATGTGCCAGGTCAGCTCGACGGTCGGGGCCCAGCCCTGCGCGCCGAGGTTGAGCGCCACGGGCGGCAGCGCGTCCACGGCGAGGGCCAGGGAGTAGCCGTCGGGCTCCTGGCCGCAGCCGTGCCGGAACCAGGCGCGGATGTCCGGGCGCCCGCTCGGCCGCCCGTCCAGCCAGCCCATCGTCTCGGGGTCGAAGCGCATGTCGACCTGGTCGGCGAACCCGCCGCCGGTGGCGGCGGGCGGCCGGAACCCCGTGCACTCCTCCAGCGGCGGCAGCGCGGCGGGCGGCCCCGCGGCGAAGTCGGGCTCGGCGGACGGGTCGAGCGTGCCGGTGGTGATCAGGGCGTCCACGACTGGACGGCCGTCCTGGACGAGGGTGACGAACGACGAGGCGGCCGTGCGCCCCACCTTGCGGGAGTCGACGACCAGCTCGGCGGGGCCGGCCTTGGCGACGCGGTGGAAGTTCGCCGCGGTCGAGACGGGGTGCTCGTGCGGCGAGGCGTCCACGGCGGCGCGGGCGAGCACGGCCATCAGGTAGCCGCCGTTCAGCGCCTGGGCGATGCCGTAGCCCCCGTCCAGGACGGCCTCGTACCGGCCCTCACCGACGGGCTTCACCGCCGTGGAGTCCCCGAACCCGCTCATCCGCACTCTCCCGGGACGATTCTAGAATCACGTTCGAGTACGCACTCTACCCCGGCCGCCTGGGGCGTGCGTGAACCTGGCCGTCCTCGCCGGGCAGAGTCCGAACCTCGTGCAGCGCAGTAAAACGGTATCGCGGCCCGGCGCCGGCGATTACCGGCCGCGAACTGGCGCGCCTTATCAGTCGGCGTTCAGTTTCCGCAGGGCCCTGTTTCGTTCTGTCGCCCCTGCGCCTGTCGACGCTCCACCCTCATATGAAGCTTGGTGGGCACAAGGGTCGCCGAAGGACGCACCGCCGTCTCGCCCGCCGGGAGAAGGCGATAGCGTTCAGCGATGGCCTGGACGACCGCGATCATTTCGGTGGTGGCGAATCTGGCGCCGATGCAGTTGTGCGGTCCTGCGCCGAACGTGAGAAACGCGTGCGGAGAGGGTGCCGGAGACGCCCCGGGCTCCCACCGTTCAGGACGGAACGCATCAGCTGATTCATAGATCTCCGGAGAACGATGAAGCAGGTACGGGCTGAAGAACACGAGGGATCCGACGGGAAGTTCATAAGGCCCCAGGTTGAGAGCCTTCACGACGCGGCGCGGGATGAGCCACGCCGGCGGGTAGATTCTCAGCGCCTCCTTGATCACCCACCCGAGGTACTCGCCGTCTCCTTCGGTGGCCGCGCGGTGGACCCTGGCTTCGACCTGCGGGTGCCCGGCGAGCAGGTGCCAGACCCAGCACAGAGCGTTGCCGGTGGTCTCGGTGCCGGCGAGCAGTAGATTGATCGCATCGTCACAGACCCGCGCCTGTGCCTCCGCATCGTCGCCGTAGGCGCGAATGAGAAGGTGGATCAGGTCGTCGCCAGATCGATCCTGGCGCGAGCGCTTCGCCACCAGTTCGGCGATGCCCGTGCGCAGCCGACGGGTCGCACGACCGAACTCCTGGTTCGCGGGAAGCGGTATTCGCTCCAGTACGGGAAACGGGTTCAAGGCTCGCCACGTCAGGCCGTTGAGAATCCGTGGCAGATCCTGCTGAACCGTCAGGGTGGTCCGTTCGCCTGGAACTGTCGAACAGAGGGTTCGTGCGGCGACGTTCAGGGAGATTCTGCGCATGGCATCATCGACGGCGACGATCTCGCCGTCTTTCCAGCCATCGACGGCTTCCAACGTCGCCGCTCGCATCAAAGTGGTGTACGAGTCCACCCGGTCGTGATGGAAGACGGGCTGAAGCAGACGGCGACGATCTCTGTGCGCCGGGCCTCTGGCGAGGGAGACGGCATCGCCCAGCAACGGTCGGAGCCTGTCATATTGGGCGCCCTTGTCGAAATGCGCGACATCACGGATCAGTATGCGGCGGATCAGTTCCACATCGTTGACCACGAACACCGAGGGCCCGGGCAGGTTGATCCGGCTGACCGGAGCGCCGGCCGACTCACGGGAAAGATATGCCAGAGGATCTCGAACGAAGGAGGCGAGGTTGGCGAGCCGGCGCAGCTTTCCCGGCAGTGCGGCCACGGCGTTCATGATTGCTCCGCAGCGACCTGGGCGCCGGCCTCCTGCCGTTCCAGGCCAAGGCTCGCGAGCGCATTCGGTTGAATGCTGTCCGCGCCAAAGCGAGCCTGTGCATAGCGTTCGTTGTCGGTGGACCAGGCGAAGCTGCCGCTGATCCAGTCATGCATTCCCTGGATGAATTTGCGAAGATCAAGGGCCTTCTCATCGGAGATGCCGCGGTGAGTTCGCCACTGGTCGAGGCCGGAACGGGATCTTTCGAAGTCGGCCACCCGCGCGGCAACCATGTCGACAACCTCGTTCCGGCAGGCGTCCATTGTGCCGCCGCGCTCGGCATGGAGCACGACGATGAGGTTCGGCGTGCGTTCCTGCACGTCCACCTCCAAGGAGAAGACGTCGTTTCCCCAAAGAGCGATGTCGCCCAGTGCATCCATCAGTCGGACCACGTAGGGGTCTTCGTGAAGCGTGACCGGCAGTTCGAAGTCTCGGCTCACCTCCACCAGCGCCATCGCCTCCTTGATTCCGCCGTACGCCCTACGGCGTTCGATGAAGGTCGCGACGTCGGGCGGCCTCTCGGCCTGGCGCATGGCCGCCTCCCAACGGCAGCCGTCCAGGTAGTCGGCCACCGTGGACACGTACCGCCGCCGCCAGTCGATGGACCGCGCAGCGGCCATCTGGTGCCAGACTTCAAGGAATGCGGTGCCGAACGGCTGCAAATGAGCAACCGCCTGCGTCGCGACGGCCGAATCCGTCGACAGTGTCGAGAGCAGCGCCGCACTGGCGTTTTCGAAGGCGGCCGGGTTCTCCAGGGGCAGTTGTTCCAGCTGATCGTCGAAGATCGCCCAGGTGAGGAGCCATTCGGCCAGCAGTGTGAGCGTGGTGCGACTCGAGTGCGGATAGACGCGGGCGGCGAGATCGCCGAAGTTCGACCGATCGTAATGGCGCATCGCCGCCGGCGTGCTCAGAAGGCCGTGACGGCGCGCGAAGCCGCGCACCTCCCGCTCGGCATCGGGTCCGTAGGGGCTGGGCTGTGAAGGGAATCGCTCGGCGATTGCCGCGAGGGCGGAGTGCATGATGGCCCCTCGAAAGAATGTGACACAAAAACGATCGTGATGTTTCCGATTCCGAACGTCGAAACCCGGGAGTCAAGGCGCATTCGACGGACCGCACGGTGCGACGCACCTACGATCGAGGCGATGATCTCGTTACAGGAAGCCTGCGGTTACCCAATTAAGGTGTTGACCAGGAAGGCCAGTGCGTCGCGGTGGGTCACGCCGCCACCTCCTCCGCTTGGGCGGTCCGCTGGTCATTCATCTACCGAACGCTGGACGGCAGGGGCCCGCGTTCTCGAAGTTCGGGCCTCGGTGTCCGGTTCTGGGGGGATGAATGCCGGTGTGAGGGCACGACCCTCCGGAATCACGAAGTTTGCAGGGACTTCATGATCTTTGGGGGAGGTCATGTCCCTTCTGTCCATCATCGTTGATTGAGCCGTCGCCGACAACCCCTGGCAGGGCTCGCTCCGGTGGATCCAGGGGGCAGGCGGGGCGGATGTGGTCGCACATCGTGCCTGGAGAGGGCTCGTCCGGTTCGGCGACCTCGCGTTGCCCGGCCCGCAAGTGGCGGCCGCGGCCCGTCAGGCCCAGAGCTGGCCTTCGAGCCGGGCCTCGGCCTCCTCCAGGGTGCCGCCGTACGCGCCGGTCGACAGGTACTTCCAGCCGCCGTCGGCGACGACGAACACGATGTCGGCGCGCTCCCCGGCCTTCACCGCCTTGTTCGCCATCCCGATCGCCGCGTGCAGCGCCCCGCCGGTCGAGATCCCCGCGAAGATGCCCTCCTGCTCCAGCAGCTCGCGGGTACGGCGCAGCGCGTCCAGCGACCCGACCGAGAACCGGGTCGTCAGCACGGAGTCGTCGTACAGCTCGGGGATGAAGCCCTCGTCGATGTTGCGCAGCCCGTACACCAGCTCCCCGTACCGCGGCTCCGCTGCGACGATCTTGATGTCCGGCACCCGCTCGCGCAGGAACCGGCCGACGCCCATCAGCGTCCCCGTCGTGCCCAGCCCGGCGACGAAGTGCGTCACCGACGGCAGGTCGGCGAGGATCTCCGGGCCGGTCGTCTCGTAGTGCGCGAGCGCGTTGGCCTCGTTGCCGTACTGGTACAGCATCACCCAGTCGGGGTTCTCCTTCGCCAGGCCCTTGGCCACCCGCACGGCCTCGTTCGAGCCGCCCGCCGCCGGGGAGGAGATGATCCGCGCGCCCCACATCTCCAGGAGCTGGCGGCGCTCGGCCGAGGTGTTCTCCGGCATCACGCACACCATCGAGTAGCCGCGCAGCTTGGCGACCATGGCCAGCGAGATGCCCGTGTTGCCGGACGTCGGCTCCAGGATCGTGCAGCCGGGCGTCAGCAGCCCCTCCTTCTCCGCCTTCTCGATCATGTGGAAGGCGGGCCGGTCCTTCACCGAGCCGGTGGGGTTGCGGTCCTCCAGCTTGGCCCAGAGCCGCACGTCCTCGCTCGGCGACAGCCGCGGCAGCCCGACCAGCGGGGTGCCGCCGAGCGAGTCCAGCAGTGAGTCGAATCGCATGTGGCGCTCGTCCCGACCGGCTCAGCCGCCGGCGACGGCCGGCAGGATCGTGACGCTGTCGCCGTCGGCGACCTCCGTCTCCAGCCCGCCGAGGAAGCGCACGTCCTCGTCGTTCAGGTAGACGTTGACGAACTTGCGCAGGCCCTTGTCGTCCACGAGCCGGTCGCGCAGGCCGGCGTGCCGGGTGTCCAGGTCGGCGAACAGCTCGTCGAGCGTGCCGCCCTTGCCCTCGACGGCCTTGGCGCCGTCGGTGAGGTTGCGCAGGATCGTCGGGATCCGGACCTCGATCGCCATCGCGATGATCTCCTTAAACGTCGTACGGGACTGCCCGCCCCTGGTGGTGGAACCGGGCGGGCGACGGGATGATTCCAGGCGTGATCAGCGCGTCAGCGACAGTCGTAGACGACCTCGGCGCGCGAGTGCCCGAACAGGAAGCTCTGCACGGGCGGCACCGCTGGGGCCCCGGCGCGGCGCCCGGCGCCGCCCGTCCCATGCCCGCTCGTCCACATGTCGACCAGTTTACCGGCCGCGAGGCCGCCGATCCCGCCCGCCTCCGCCCCTCCGGCGCCGCGTGTCCCGCCGTCAGGATCCCTCGACGACGGCGACCTCCTCCTCGGTGACCTCGCCGTCCACGATGCGGAACGAGCGGAACTCCGTCTCGCCCTCCTCGCGGGTCGAGACGAGGACGTAGTGCGCGTTCGGCTCGGACGCGTAGGAGATGTCGGTGCGGGAGGGGTAGGCCTCGGTCGCGGTGTGGGAGTGGTAGATCACGACGGGCTCCTCGTCCCGGTCGTCCATCTCCCGCCACACCTTCAGCTGCTCCTGGGAGTCGAACCGGTAGAACGTCGGGGAGCGCTCGGCGTTGACCATCGCGACGAACCGGACGGGCCGGTCGGAGCCGACCGGGCCCGCGATGATGCCGCACGCCTCGTCGGGGTGGTCCGCGCGCGCGTGCGCGATGATCTGGTCGACCAGGGCCCGTTCAATCGTCAGCATGGCCGCAAGCTTAGGCGGCGCCTACTCCAGGGCGCGGACGAGACCGTCCTGCAGCATCGTCAGCCAGTCGTAGGCGGCGAACATGGGGGCGCGGGGGTCGCGCGGGTCTATGCCGCCCGCCTCCTCGTACCAGTCGTCGGTGATGTCGAGCCGTGTGCCGAGCGCCAGCCGCACGTCGTTCAGCGCCCGCAGCCACTCCTGCATCCGCTTCTCGTCGAGGACCGTGTCGGTACCGCCCTCGCCCAGCGCCCCGAGGACCGCCCGGGCCGCCTCGCGCTTGCCGTCGCGCAGGCCCATCTCGGTGTAGCGGCGGAACTCCCCGGCGGCCTCGCCGTCGTCGCGGTAGGCGTCCGGGAACAGCCGCGCGAGGACCGGGTCGTCCGACTTCGTGGCGTTCTCGGCGATGCCGAGGGACGCCAGCTCGCCTCCCTCGCCGGACTCCTCCCCGAGGAGGGCGAGCATCTGCTCCATGAGGGCGCGCAGCAGCGCCGTCTCCTCCGGCTCCAGCCGCACCCGGAAGCCGTCGCGTCTCTTCTTCACATGGCTCATCGGCTCAGTCGTCCCGTTTCACGGTCGCCCACAGGCCGTAGGAGTGCAGGATCTCCACGTCCCGCTCCATCTCCTCGCGGGTGCCGTTGGCCACCACGGCGCGGCCCTTGTGGTGCACGTCGAGCATCAGCTTCTCGGCCTTGGACTTGGGGTAGCCGAAGACGGCCTGGAACACGTACGTGACGTACGACATCAGATTGATCGGGTCGTTCCAGACGATCGCCAGCCAGGGCCGGTCGGCGCTCACGTCCTCCGCCGCGTCCGGCCGCTCCAGCTCCACCGGTGCGGGCGCCGTGCTCATGGCGCTCATTGGCCGGGCCTCCTCCTCTCTCTCGCGCGGGGTCCCGCCCTGGAGGACGCGGCCGCCCGCCGCATCCGATGCTATGCGCCTCGCCCCCGCCGCGTGTGACGGCCCGCTTCACCATGGTGCCCGCACTCGGCCCTAAAGTTCCACTTGTGGACCTTGGTGACGGCACGGCCCTGCTGACCGACCAGTACGAGCTGACCATGCTGCAGGCCGCCCTGCGCAGCGGCACGGACGGCCGCCGCGCGGTCTTCGAGGTGTTCGCGCGGAGCCTTCCCGCCGGCCGCCGGTACGGGGTCGTCGCGGGCACCGGGCGGCTCCTGGACGCCATCGAGGCGTTCCGGTTCGGCGACTCCGAACTGGAGTTCCTCAGCGAGAACCGCATCGTGGACGAGCCCACGCTGCGCTGGCTGGAGAAGTACCGCTTCACCGGGAACGTCTGGGGCTACGCCGAGGGCGAGTGCTACTTCCCCGACTCGCCGATCCTGATGGTCGAGGGGACGTTCGGGGAGGCCGTCCTGCTGGAGACCCTCGCCCTGTCGATCCTCAACCACGACTGCGCGATCGCGTCCGCCGCGTCGCGGATGGTGCAGGCCGCGCAGGACCGCCCGATCATCGAGATGGGGTCGCGGCGGACCCACGAGCGCGCCGCCGTGGCCGCCGCCCGCGCCGCCTACATCGCCGGGTTCACCACCACCTCCAACCTGGAGGCGGGACGGCTCTACGGCGTCCCGACCGCCGGGACGAGCGCGCACTCCTTCACCCTCCTGCACGACAGCGAGCGGCACGCGTTCGAGGCGCAGCTCGCGGCCCTGGGCGACGGCACGACGCTGCTCGTCGACACCTACGACGTCGAGCGGGCCGTCCGGACGGCGGTGGAGCTCGCGGGGCCGGACCTCGGCGCCGTCCGGATCGACAGCGGCGACCTCGGCGTGGTGGCGCGGCGCGTCCGCGAGCAGCTCGACTCCCTCGGCGCGCACGGCACGCGCATCGTGGTGACCGGCGACCTCGACGAGTACGGCATCGCGGCGCTCGGCGCGGCGCCCGTGGACGGGTACGGCGTGGGGACGTCCCTGGTGACCGGTTCCGGCGCCCCCACGGCGTCGCTCGTCTACAAGCTCGTCGCGCGGGCGGACGGCCCGCGGGAGGACGCGCCCATGCGCCCGGTCGCCAAGCGCTCGACGGGCAAGCCGAGCCGCGGCGGGCGCAAGACCGCCGTCCGCCGCGTCGACGGGCACGGCGTCGCCTACGCAGAGACCGTGTTCACCACCGAGCCGACGCCCGGCCCCCACGACCGCGTCCTCCAGGTGCCGCTGGTGCGGGACGGCGAGGTCGTCGGCCGCGAGGCGCTCCGCGACGCCAGGGAGCGCCACGCCCGCTCGGTCGCCGAACTGCCCCCCACGGCGCGCCGGCTCTCCCGGGGAGAGCCCGCCGTCCCGACCGAGTTCGTCAACGGCGGGCCACGCCGTTGAGCCGTCCGGCGTGGGGGAACGAGCCTGGGGTACGGTCGGTGCAGAGCCGGTGGGGCAACCGGTAGAGGGAGCAGCGGTCATGGGCAAGAAGGCTCTGATCATCGTGGACGTGCAGAACGACTTCTGCGAGGGCGGGTCGCTCGCGGTCGGCGGGGGCGCCGCCGTGGCGACCGCGATCTCCGAGTACGTGGCCGCGCACAGGTCCGAGTACGCGCACATCGTGGCGACCCGCGACTTCCACCTCGACCCGGGCGGCCACTTCTCCGCCGAACCGGACTTCGCCGACACCTGGCCGCCGCACTGCGTGATCGGCACCCCCGGCGCCGACTTCCACCCCAACCTCGCCCTCGCCCCCATCGAGGCCGTGTTCAGCAAGGGCCGCGAGACCGCCGCCTACAGCGGGTTCGAGGGGTTCTCCGACGACGAGACCCCGCTCGCCGACTGGCTCGCCGCCCGCGGCGTCGACGCCGTCGACGTCGTCGGCATCGCCACCGACCACTGCGTCCGGGCCACCGCGGTGGACGCCGTCCGCACGGGCCTGCGCACCACCGTCCTGCTGGACCTGACGGCCGGTGTGAGCAAGACCACCGTCGACAAGGCACTGGACGAACTCGGCCAGGAGGGCATCGTCCTGTCCGGCGCCCCGGTCGTCACCGCCTGACCATGCCCCCGAACGCCACAAAGCCCACGGTCATCCTGGTCGCCGGCGTGTCCGGCAGCGGCAAGACCACCATCGGCACGCTCCTCGCCGAACGCCTCGGCTGGGAGTACGCCGAGGCCGACGCGTTCCACTCCCAGGCCAACGTCGCCAAGATGCGCGCGGGCCGTCCCCTCACCGACGAGGACCGCCTCCCCTGGCTGCGCGCCATCGCCGCGTGGATCGCCGACCGCGTCGCCACCGGCCGCCCCGGCGTCGTCACCTGCTCCGCCCTGAAACGCGGGTACCGCGACATGCTGCTCGACGGTCACGAGGACGTCCGCCTGGTCCTCCTGGACGGCGACCGCGACACGATCGCCGCCCGCATGCGCTCCCGCAAGGGCCACTTCTTCAAGGCCGACCTCCTCGACTCCCAGTTCGCCGACCTCGAACCCCCGGCCCCCGACGAGAACATCGTCACCGCCCCCATCACGGGCACCCCGGAGGAAACGGTCACCCACATCCTCAAGGCCCTGGACCTGTCCCCCACCTCCCCCTGACCGCCACCGGTCGCGGTGGGCGGGCTGGGTGTGATCGGCCAGCACCTCCGCGGACGAGGCATGGCGGGAACGCGCGCTCACCGGCTTGCACGGTGCACCTCGTCACGGACAGTGCCCGGTAGGCACCTCACCTCACGAGAGGTGCGACTCACAACCGGAGGGTTCTCATGATCACCGGAAACTTCGCCAACTTCGAACTCCGTGTCAGGAACGCCGCGGGCCTTGCCGTCTGGCCCTTGATCGGCGGCGTCTTCGGCGCCCTGGTCGGGATCATCCTCGGCTTCGTCATCGGGGGGTCCGTCCCCCTGAGCCTCGGCGTGGCCATCGGCGCCGGCTGCGTGGCACTCGGCGCCATCGCGGGCGGCGCGTTCACCATCTGGATCGAGGTCCGCCTCATTCGTGCCCGTTCCAGGAGCAACCGGGTCGCCTGACAGGGCGGCCTCGTGTGAGGAGGCTCGCGCCTCTTCGCATCATCAACGAGGGCCCGGCTCAGCCGGGCCCTCGTTGCTGCTTCCCTGACGGCCCCGAAGAAGCCGTCCACCCGCATCCTCACGCCCCTGAACCTGGCGTCACTCCGCTGATCCGGGGTATTCGCGCTGCCTGGCCTTGAAGCGCGCCTTCTTCTGGCGGTTGCCGCACGTGTTCATCTCGCACCACCTGCGGGTGCGGCTCTGGCTGGTGTCGAAGAAGGCGGCCCGGCAGGTCGGTGATGCGCACAGGGCCAGCTTCCCGTCTCGTTCACCTGCGAGGATGCTGACCGCATCGGCGGCGATCACGCTCAGGGCGTCCTCCACGCGGGAGGCCGAGCCGAGCCGCCATCGCCGCGTGCCCTCTGACGTCAGGATCGCGGCAGCCCGCCCCTCCACGCTGCGGTCATTGATGACCTGGACGGCGGACGCGGGGAGAGCGTCCTGGATCGCGGCCGCCGTCGCGGCGAGGTGAATCGACTCCCTCAACTCCCGGGCGAGGTCGAGCTGGGCGGGGGTACAGGAGTCCACGGCGAGGCCGTTCACCGCCAGCCAGTCGACGAGTCGCCGCGGCACGGGGATGCGCTCCACAGGGTCACCACAACGCTCCGTCAGGGTCGCCGTGAAGCTCGTCGCCAGCACGTTGCCGAGGCGGAAGTCGGGGAACCCAGCGCGCATGGAACCACCTTAGCCGGTTGCATGCGGGAGGAGGCGCTGCTAGAACCGTCTTAGCCGGTTCCGCTATGGCCAGGAGGTCTCATGCCGCACCCGACCAGCGACGTTCGAGCTTTCGAAGCCCGCGCGACCGACGCCGACCTCGACGATCTGCGCGCGCGGCTGGCCGCGGCGCGGCTGCCGGAGGCCGAGACGGTCCGTCGCACCGCGCCCGGCCCTCGCCGGTGGGACCAGGGCGTGCCCCTCGCCGACCTCGTCGATGTCGTGGACTACTGGCGCACCGGGTACAGGTGGCGGTCGTTCGAAGAGCGCCTCGACCGCATCGGCCAGTTCCGCACGACCATCGATGATCTGGGCGTCCACTTCCTGCACCGCCGATCCGCGCGCGCGGACGCCACCCCTTTGATCCTCACGCACGGCTGGCCGGGCAGCATCGCCGAGTTCGTCGACGTCGTGGACGAGCTGGCGGATCCGAAAGACGCGGACGCACCGGCCTTCCACGTCGTGGCGCCGTCGCTACCGGGCTTCGGGTACAGCGACAGGCCGGCCGTCACCGGGTGGGGAACGGAAAAGATCGCGGCCGCATGGGTCGAACTGATGGGACGGCTCGGCTACGGCAGGTTCCTGGCCCACGGCGGCGACTGGGGAGGCAATATCACCACGGTCCTCGGCGGCAGGTTCCCGGAGCACGTCCTCGGGATCCACACGTTGTTCGCGGAGGCGCCGCCCGGACTGACAACGGACGGGCTGACGGCAGCCGAGCGCAAATGGACCGAGGACACCCGCGATTTCTGGCGCCACCGCGCGGCGTACGCGAAGCAGCAGGCGACCCGGCCGCAGACCATCGGCTACTCGCTCGTCGACTCACCGGTCGGGCTCCTCGCCTGGATCCTCGACAAGTTCGCCGAATGGTCGGACACCGAGGACAGCCCGTTCGAGACGATCTCCCGCGACAGGATCCTCGACGACGTCACCCTCTACTGGCTGACGCGGACCGGCGCGTCGGCGGCCCGCATCTACTACGAGAGCCACAACTCGCTCGATCCCGAACTCCGGGTCGACGTGCCGTCGGCCATCACGATGTACCCGCGCGATGTCGAGAAGTGCCCGCGCCCCTGGGCAAAGGAGCGGTACCGCCAGATCGTCCGCTGGAACTCGCCCGAGAAGGGCGGACACTTCCCGTCGCTGGAGGTTCCCGAGTACTTCGTCAAGGACCTGCGGGAAGGTCTCGCGGCGGTGCTGGCCGCCACCCGGTGAGGAGTCAGTGACGCGCCCCTCCCTGGTGGTTCAGCCGTCCAGAACTAGGCGTTCTTGATGCGCGGTCGCCTGGTGATCGCGTGGTGGCGTGTCCGGTTCGGGCATGCCAGCGCCGAACGGCGGCTCGACGTCCTGGCCACGGCGACGCACGCTCACGGCTGGTCGCACCTCAAGGTGTGCGTAGAGTCGCCACCGGTGCTGTGGGTCTTCCCCGAGGGTGCCAGAAGCCTCGCGGTCGGTGTCACGGCCGAACGCACCGGCGGGCCGTGGGCCTACCGGGTGGCAGGGGCGATGCGGCACCCCCCTGCGACGGCCCTCAGCGCGTGGCGGGCGCCCTCCGGGATCATCGCCTGGGCCCACGCGGCGCAGCAGGCTCTGCGGCGGGCTCAGGCGCGGCGGTGAGGCGTCAGTGGCGGCGCTTGGCGGCCCAGTCGCGGATCTTGGCGATGCGCTCGCGGATCTCCTCCGCGCTCGCCTGGGGGACGGGCGGGCCGCCGCAGGAGCGGCGCAGCTCGTTGTGGATGACTCCCTGCGGCTGGCCCGTCCGGTGGTTCCAGGCGTTGACCAGGCCGTTCAGCTCGCGGCGCAGGGCAGCGATGTCCTCGGCGGCGGTGCGGTCCTCGCGGGGGTCGCCGGTCTTGCGGCGGCGCTCGTTGGCGATCTGCTCGGCCTGCCGCTTGCGCAGCAGCGCCGACACCTGGTCGGGCTCCAGCAGGCCGGGGATGCCGAGGAACTCCTCCTCCTCGGCCGACCCCGGCTCGGCGTTCATGCCGAACTCGCCGCCGTCGTAGAGCACGCGGTCGAACGTCGCGGACGCCTCCACCGTCTCGAACGGCAGCTCCTCGCCGACGTCGGGCGTGTCCTTCTCGCGGTTGGCCTCGGCGAGCAGATCGTCGTCGAGGCCGTCCTCGCGGACGGGGCGGTCGAGGACGTGGTCGCGCTCCTCCTCCATCTCGGAGGCGTGGCCCATCAGCGTCGGCACCGACGGCAGGAACACCGACGCGGTCTCGCCGCGCTTGCGGGCGCGGACGAAGCGGCCGATGGCCTGCGCGAAGAACAGCGGCGTGCTGGTGGAGGTGGCGTAGACGCCGACGCACAGGCGCGGGATGTCGACGCCCTCGGACACCATGCGGACCGCGACCATCCAGCGGTCGTCGGTCTCGCCGAACGCCTTGATCTTCTTGGACGCGGTCGGGTCGTCCGACAGCACGATCGTGGCGCCCTGGCCGGTCACCGCGCGCAGCATCTTGGCGTAGGCGCGGGCGGCCTCGTGGTCGGTGGCGATGACCAGGCCGCCCGCGTCGGGGATGACGCGGCGCAGCTCGGTGAGGCGGCGGTCGGCCGCCGCCAGCACCTGCGTGATCCAGTTGCCCTTGGGGTCGAGCGCGGCCCGCCACGCCTGGGACGTCTGGTCCTGGGTGAGCGGCTCGCCGAGGGTCGCGGTGATCTCGTCGCCCGCGCGGGTGCGCCAGCGCATCTCGCCCGCGTACGCCAGGAAGATCACCGGTCGGACGACGCCGTCGGCGAGGGCGGGCCCGTAGCCGTAGGTGTAGTCGGCCTGGCTGCGGCGGACGCCGTCAGGCCCCTCCTCGTACTGGACGAACGGGATCGGGTTGATGTCGGTGCGGAACGGCGTGCCGGACAGGGCGAGCCGCCGCGTCGCCGGCTCGAACGCCTCGCGGACGGCGTCGCCCCACGACAGGCCGTCGCCCGCGTGGTGCACCTCGTCGAAGATGACCAGCGACTTGCGCGCCTCGGTGCGGTTGCGGTGCAGCGCCGGGCGCGCGGCGACGGTCGCGTACGTGACGGCGACGCCGTGGAAGTCCTTGCCGACGGGGCCCTGCCCGTTCTGGTACTCGGGGTCGATCCTGATGCCGACGCGGGCCGCCGACTCGGCCCACTGCCGCTTGAGGTGCTCGGTCGGGCACACGATCGTGAGCGACGAGACGACGCGGCGCTCCATCAGCTCGCGGGCGAGCCGGAGCGCGAACGTCGTCTTGCCGGCGCCCGGCGTCGCGACGGTGAGGAAGTCGCGGGGGCCGGGCGCCGTTCCGTCCGCGCCGAAGTACGCCTCCAGCGCCTGCTGCTGCCAGGCGCGCAGGGAGGACGCGGTCCCCCAGGCGGCCCGCTCGGGGAAGGCGGGGGGCATGCTCGATGCGGCGAAGGTGCTCACGGTCATTGAAGGCTACCGAGCCGCACCGACAGATCGTGCCGCTCCCGGCGCCGCTGTGCCGAGATCCACACGGTGACCGCCGGTCTTGCGGGACCGGTACGCCGCCCACGCCGCCCGGATGCGACGGCCCTGACCTGCGGTGAAGCCCCGCATGCAGGCGTCGTGGGCGTAGTCCATGAAATTGTGGATCGGATCGCGGCCCCGCTGCGGGCACGAGTCGCGGCCCTGCGGGCAGCCCTGCGCCGGCTCCGCCTCGTACGGGGTGTCGGTGACCCCGTCGCCCGGCGACACGCACCCGCCCTCGAACGTGTGCATCAGGCCCAGCCAGTGCCCGATCTCGTGGACGGCCGTGTACCCGTGGTTGAACGGCGCGTACGACCCGTACGGCAGGCTGCGGAAGTCGACGATGACGCCGTCGAGGCGCGGGTCGCGCCGGTACCACTGCGGGAAGGTGGAGAAGCCCAGCACGTCCGAGCCGACGGCCGCCGTGTAGAGGTTCAGCGTCCCGCGCCCGCCCTTGCGGAGGCGCCGCTTCATCGGCCCCTCGTAGTGCTGCGGGTTGCGGAACCAGGCCGAGTTGTCGGTGCGGTCCAGGGAGTCGAGCCGGAACCGCACGTGGGTGTCGGCCCCGCCGAGACGGCCGCCGTAGGCCGCGTTGAGCGTGGCGATCTGCCGCTGGACCGCCGCCGTGGACAGCCGTCCCGAGCTCCCGCTGTGGACGACGTGGAACCGCACCGGGACGACCAGGGCCCCCGTGGCGCGCCGGGCCGGGTCGGGGCGCGCCCCGCCGAGGAGGGCCGGGTCGAGGAGGGCCTCGTCGGACGTCCCGAACCGGTCGAGGAGCGTGCGGCGGAGGTCGGCGAGCATGGCGGTGGCCTGGTCGTGGCCGAGGTCGGCCCGGTCGCGGGCCTGGGCCGACCGCGCCCTTCCGCCCGATGCACTCCTCCCACCCACGGCGGCCGTCCCGCCCGGCGTGCCCGCGTGGCGGTGGACGCAGTCGTCGCCGCGGGCGGCCGGAGCGACCCGCGCCCGTTCCCACTCCCCCTCACTCACCGAACCCGGAACGGCACACACCGTGACCGCCAGTGCGCACAGTGAAACCCCGGCCAAGCGCCGCATTCAATCCCCCGATTGTTCAGGGACGTCCGTTTCGGGCCGTCCCGCGATAAGAAAGGCCGAGGTCCTGCGGCACATGACCGCAGGACCTCACACACACGCGCGCGCCTATCCGGCGGCGCGCCCTCGACCGCCGTTCAGCGGCCGGTCACTCCTCGCCCTTGCCCCCGCCCGGCTGCATGGACTCGTAGATCTCCTTGCACTCCGGGCAGACGGGGTACTTCTTCGGATCCCGGTTCGGCACCCAGACCTTGCCGCACAGCGCGATCACCGGCGTGCCGGTCACCGCGCTCTCGGTGATCTTGGCCTTCTTCACGTAGTGGGCGAACCGCTCGTGGTCGCCGTCACCGTGGGAGAGGTCCGGCTTGACATCGCTCTGGGTGTCGCTGTCGGGAAGGATCTGCGTACTCACACCAGTCACCTTAGTTCAGCGTCGGGTCCTCGGGGAAAGTGGAGACGAAGGCCAGGTCGCCGCCCTGCCTGCGCAGCACGTGCTGCCACAGCCGCTCCGGGTCGCCGGCGAACACGTCCCCGGCCTCCGCGGGCACCAGGTACCACGAGCCGTCCTCGACCTCGGAGCGCAGCTGGCCGGGCGACCAGCCCGCGTATCCGGCGAACACGCGCAGCTGCAGGAGCTCCGCCGCGAGCAGGCCGGGCGGGGCCTCCAGGTCGACCAGCCCGACCCGGGCGACCTCGGCGCCGCCGTCCAGGGCGCGCCATCCGAGCGGCTCGTCCTCGCCGGGGAGCCGGGCCAGGGCGAGCGCGTTCTCCAGCGCGACCGGCCCGCCCTGGAACACCACGGCGGGCCCGGTGACGAGTTCCGCCCACGGCGGCAGCACGCGGTCGACCGGAACCTCGGTCGGCCGGTTGAGGACGACACCGAGGGTTCCCCCGTCGCCGTCGTGCTCGACCAGCAGGACGACGCTGCGCCGAAAGTTCGGATCCTCCAGCTGCGGGGTGGCCACCAGCAGGAGCCCGACCCTGATCCCGTCTTCCATGGGTCCCATGATGCGTTGCCCGGACCTCCGGCGGCACGCCTCCTCGCTCGTTAGCCTGTTACGCATTCCTATCGATGGGGATATCGGCACCACAAGGTCCTGGGTTAAGAATGATCTAGGACAATCGGCCACCCGCTTGGTGCGCGCCGGGAGGACAGCGATGCAGTTGCCCAGGGTCGTCATCGCCGCCGTGTTCATCGTCATCGGGGCGCTGATCGCGATCCCGGCCCTGTTCAGGTCGGACGGCTCCGCGTCGCCGACCTCGGCGACGGAGTCCACGAGCCCGAGCCCGTCCGGCGGCTCGCCGTCGGCCTCGGGCAAGCCCACCCGGAGTCCGACGCACAGCCCGTCCCGCACGCCGTCCCGCACCCCCTCGCACACGCCGACCGCCGCTCCCGCGCGGCCGGTGACGGCCACGATCGGCTCGGTCTCCTGCCCGGACCGCACCGTGAACGTCAGCGTCCGCAACACCGGAACGCAGACCGAGGACTTCTCCGTCGAGAAGAACGACGACACCGCCGCCGTCCCCGGCAAGATCGGTCCGGGTACCACCCGGACGGTCGCGGTGAAGCTGCGCGAGGACCGCGGCACCCGCATCACCGTCCGGTGGGCGAACCGGCAGATCGAGAGCACCGCGGTCAAGGCGAACTGCAAGAAGGCGGGCGGCGCCGCGCCGCGCGAGACGCCGCCCGGCAAGCTCCCCCACACCGGCCCCGACACCGTGCTGTGGGCGCGGGCCGTGACCGGCGTCGCCGTCATCCTGACCGGCGCGATCATCTTCTGGTGGGGCGGCACGTGGCCCCGCCGCCGCGAGCAGGTGTTCGCGGGCAGGAAGTCGGACTGAGCGCGGCGGCGGGCCCGCCTTCCGGGCCCGCCTCCGCCTAGGCCTCGGTGCGGGGACGGCCGCCCGCGGCCTCGCGGACCGCGCCGGCCACGCGGGTGCTGACGTCCGGGTGGAAGACGCTCGGCACGATGTAGTTCGGGCCGAGCTCGTCGGGCGTGACGACCTCGGCGAGGGCCTTGGCCGCGGCCGCGAGCATGTCGAGGGTGACGCCGCTGGCCTGGGCGTCCAGCAGGCCGCGGAACACACCGGGAAACGCCAGCACGTTGTTGATCTGGTTCGGGTAGTCGCTGCGCCCGGTGGCCACCACGGCGGCGTGCTCGCGCGCCTCGTCCGGCGAGACCTCCGGCTCGGGGTTGGCGAGCGCGAACACGATCGCGTCGTCGCTCATCGTCGCGATGTCGTCGCCGTTCAGGATGCCGGGGGCGGACACGCCGATGAACACGTCGGCGTCCTTCACCGCGCCGCGCAGGTCGCCGGAGTAGCCGCCCTCGTTGGTGTGCTCGGCGATCCAGCGCAGCGAGTCGTCGAGGTCGTCGCGGCCCTTGTGCACGGCGCCGGCGTAGTCGCAGACGACGAGGTTGCGGGCGCCGGCGTGCATCAGCAGCTTCAGGATGGCGGTGCCGGCCGCGCCCGCGCCCGCCATCGCGATGCGCACGGCGCCGATGTCCTTGCCGACGACGCGCAGCGCGTTGGTCAGCGCGGCGAGCACGCAGATCGCGGTGCCGTGCTGGTCGTCGTGGAAGACGGGGATGTCGAGCAGCTCGCGCAGCCGGGCCTCGACCTCGAAGCAGCGCGGCGCGGAGATGTCCTCCAGGTTGATGCCGCCGAACGCGGGCGCGAGGATCTGCACCGTCCGGACGATCTCGTCGGTGTCCTGCGTGTCGAGGCAGATCGGCCACGCGTCGATCCCGGCGAACCGCTTGAACAGCGCCGCCTTGCCCTCCATGACCGGCAGCGCGGCCTCCGGGCCGATGTTGCCGAGGCCGAGCACCGCCGAGCCGTCGGTCACCACGGCGACGCTGTTGCGTTTGATCGTCAGCCGGCGGACGTCCTCGGGGTTGCGGGCGATGGCCAGGGAGACGCGGGCGACGCCCGGCGTGTAGGCCATCGACAGCTCGTCGCGGTTGCGCAGCGGCACCTTGGACTGCATCTCGATCTTGCCGCCGAGGTGCATCAGGAACGTCCGGTCGCTGACCTTGTGGATCTTGACGGACTCGATCCGCTCCAGCGCGCCCGCGATCGCCTCGGCGTGCTGGGTGTCGCGGGTGGCGATCGTGACGTCGATGCGGAGGGTCTCGTGGCCGGCGGTGTTGACGTCGAGGGCCGTGACGATGCCGCCCGCGTTCTCGACCACGTGGGTGATCTGGCTGACGGCCCTGCCGCCGGCGGGGACCTCCAGCCGGACGGTGATGGAGTACGACACGCTTGGCACGCTCGCCACGACAGCTGCTCCCTATTTATACGGGTTTGTCCACATCCGAGCGCGCCGCTTCCAGGGGACGGTGCGTCCGGGGCCGCCGCCCGGTCCCGTTCCGCGGCCCGCAGAGCCCGGGCCGCGGCGACGATCGCTCGACGGGCGCGGGACGGGCGCCCCCGTGGTGTCGATCGCAGGGCGGTGTCGATCACGAGGTGGCGGAGCCGCGGACCGGCCGGATCGGCCGTGGAAGTGCTTCACCGGGAAGTGCTTCACGCGGCCGCACGGGCGCGGTCATCAGTCAACGAGCATACGCTCACCACCGCGGTCAGGTGTCCCGCTCGCCCCAGCTCACCGCCCTTCGCCCGTCACCCGGCCGTGACCCGGGCCGGAGCAGCGGTGGCGCCTGTCAGAACAGGGCGGACTGGAGACCGCGGCGGGCCTTGCCGACGCGGGGGTCGTCCGGGGGCAGGAGCTCGAACAGCGACAGCAGGTGCTTGCGCGCCGCGTCGCGGTCGTCGCCCGCGCCGCGCCGCACCGCGCCCACCAGCCGGTCGAAGGCGTCGTCGATGCGCCCGGACACCATCTCCACGTCGGCCGCGCTGATCTGCGCCTGGACGTCGCCGGGCTTCTCGTCCGCCTCCTGCAACGCGCGCTCGGGGTCGAGCGACCGCACGCGCAGGCTCAGCTCGACCAGCGCGAGGCCCTGCTTGGCCTGGTCGTCCCTGGGGTCGGCGGCCAGGACGCGCTCGAACGCGGCCTTGGCGCCGTCCAGGTCGCCGCGCTGCAGGGCCTCCTCGGCCTCCGAGAACACGGGCTCGGCGGGGGCCTCCGCGCCGGGCGCCGGCTGCTCGCCCTCGGGGGCGTCCGGCAGGATGCCCTCCTTGCGCAGCGCATCGAAGAGCTGGTCGATGGCCTGGCGGACCTGCGGCTCGGGGGCGGCGCCGTTCAGGAACGGCAGCAGCTGCCCGGCGACGACCGCCGCCACGAACGGGATGCCGCGCACGCCCATCTGCTGCATGTAGGCGCCGAGCTGCGGGTTCGCGTCGATGTCGACCTTGGCCAGGATCCACTTGCCGGCCGCCTCGGTGGCGAGCTTCTCCAGGATCGGGCCGAGCTGCTTGCACGGACCGCACCACTCGGCCCAGAAGTCCACCAGGACGGGGACGGACTGCGACCGCTCCACGACCTCGGTGTTGAACGTCTGGTCGGTGACGTCCACGACGTAGGGACCGCCGGGGGCGCCCGCGGCCGGCGCCGCGCCGCCGCCGCCCTGGGTCCGGCGTTCCTGCTGCTTCCTTGCCGCGGCCTGGCGCGCTCCCAGGTCGATGGCCCCGTGCAACGAAAAGTCCCGAGAAGGCATGGGTCCATCCTGCCCCATGACCGCCCCCTGCCGTACGTCCGTACGCTCCCAGCGGAGCGCGGCGCGGCGCGGGGCGGTCGGCGCGTTTGCACGGCCGGTCCTCAGAGCCGTCCCTATGGACGGCATATCAAGAGAATTGTCCGCCTTTTTTATTCTCTTTCGGCCGCGCCCCGGGCAAAGAGTTCCGTCGTCCTGCCGTAAAGGCGATTAGATTGCTGACAGCCATCACCAAGCCCGGTTATAGTCACGATGTCGATGCATTGCGGCCCGGCAAAAGCGACCGGGCCGGCGCCGCCGGGGGGCGGCCCGGCCTGCGGGCCGCGCCGCGTGGCGGGTTGGGGGACCCGAGGCCACCGGCGCGGCGGGCGCACCGTCCGGCCGCCGCGACAGCATGACGAACAACGGGGGGAAACTTGTGATCGCGGAGCATTCCGTGATCGTGGCCCGAGGAATGGGTGTCCGCCGCGGGGGGCGGTGGCTCCTGCGCCCGGTGACCTTCGGCGTGCCCGAAGGGGTGGTCGGCCTGGCCGGTCCACCGGGTGCCGGTAAATCCACTCTGCTGGCCACGTTCGCGACCTTGCGCAGACCGAACACCGGCGCGCTGCACATTCTCGGACACGACATCACGAACGCCGCCGGGCAGCGGGCCGCCCGGGCCGGAATCGGTTACCTGCCGGCCCGGTTCTCGCGCGCGGAGGGAATGACGGCCGGCGAGTTCGTCGCCTACGCCGCGTACTACAAGCGGACGAGCGCGTCCGCCGCGCAGAGCATGATCCGCCGCTTCGACCTCGCCGATGCCGCCGGAACCGAACTGGCGCTGCTGCCGCCTGACGTCCGGCTGCGCGCCGGGCTGGCCGCCGCCTGCGTCCACGAGCCCGGCCTGGTGCTGCTCGACGACCCCTTCGGCGAGCTGTGCGCCGCCGCCGACCCCTGGCCCACCGGCGCCGCCGGCCCCGGACGGCACTCGCTGACCGCGGCCATGGCCGAGCTGATCCCCGTGCTGCGCACGCTGGCGCCCACCGTGGTCGTCACCGCCGACGCCACCGAGACGCTCACCGGCTGGTGCGACCGCCTGTTCACCCTCGCCCGCGGCCGGCTCGCCGAGCAGCCCACGCACTCGGCCGCCGCCCGCCGCGGCCGCTCCCCCGCCGACCGGCGCGGCGCCGCCGCCCCGCGCGGCACCCTCCATCCGCAGACCGTCGACGCTCTTCCGATCTGCGCCGGTCAGGCGGGTGGCCAGGTAGGCGCCGTTGAAGGCGTCGCCCGCGGCCGTGGTGTCGATCACCTGGACGTGGGGGACGGCGGGGATCTT
>NZ_JBEZJP010000026.1:0-36265 GCF_040653175.1 Actinomadura sp. NPDC048032 | reverse complement strand
GCGCGGACGGCCGGTTCAGCCCGCTGCCGCGGCCCGCGCTGATGCCGTGCGGGGTGAACTCGGGGCTGCGGAGCCGGGTTCGAGGTCGGGCTCGGGGACGGGGTCCCCGGGTCCGGCGGCGGGTCGGACGGCGTGTCCGGCGGCGTCGTCGGGTCCGTGGAGCCGTCGTCCGGCGGGGTCGTCGGGTCGGACGGGGTGTCCGGGGGAGTGGTCGGCGTCGCGTCGTCCGGGGGCGTGGACGGCTTCTCCGGCTTCGCGGGGGTGCCGGACGCCGGGGGCTTCTCGCGTGCGGGCTCCTTCGACGGCGACGTCGCGGGCGGCGCCGGCGCCGGGGGCGTCGCACCGCCGGCCGGGGACCCGCCCGCCTGCTGCGGGGGCGAGCCGTACGCGCTGGTCACCGGGTTCCGCGACGCGCCGCCGTCCGCGCGCTCGGAGCCGGTCAGGCCGGGCGCCGGGTCCTGCGGGACGCCGCGGCTGGACGTGGACGCCGGATGCGTCTGCCCGCTGCTCGCCGTCGGCGTGAGCGAGGCGGCGCTGCCGCCCTTGGCGGCGGGCCAGGACACCAGCAGCCCGATGACGGCGGCGGCGGACGCGGCGACGCCCGCGACCGCGCCGAGGCCCCTGGAGGCGAAGCCGGAGGCCCCGCGCCTGCGGCGGTCCGCCCGCTCCGGGCCGATCACGACGAGCGGGCTCGGCGAGACGACGCTCGGCAGCGGCCGGGCGGCCTCCTCCTCGCAGGCCGCGAGGACCTGGTCGCGCAGCCAGCCGGGCGCGTGCGCGGGGGCCCGCCGGGCGAGCAGCCGCGGCAGCCGTCCCTTCTCGAACGCGGAGATGAGGTCGAGCCGCGCCTCGGTGGCGCCGCGCATCAGGATGTCGAGGACGGCCCGCTCCAGCCGCGTCCGCGCCGCGTTGAGCAGCTGCGCGACGGTGTCCGGAGCGAGGCCGAGCACGCGGGCGATGTCGTGCGGTTCGAGCCACTCGCCCGCCCACAGCAGCAGGACCTCGCGGTGGTCGGAGCGCAGGCTCCCGGCGGCGCGCAGCAGCGGGTCGGGGTCGGCGAACAGCGGACCGCGCGCGCCGGTGCCGACGGCCGGCTCGCCGGCGAACGCGCCGCGCTCGGCGCACGCCGTCCGGGAGAGCGAGTAGAGCCAGAGCACGCTGTCGCCGCGCGGCGGCTGGTGCACGGCCGCGCTGAAGGTGTCGCCCACGGCCGCCGCCGCGAGCTGGTCGCCGACGAGCGACCAGCAGTAGGCGTACAGGCGGTCGGCGTGCGCGTCGTAGAGCGAGCCCAGGTCTCCGCCCATGTGACCCCCCGTCTCCGTCCGGTTTCACTTCCGGCAAAACGTGCATATCGCTGGCCAGGGGACTCTAGCGGCTCCGGTCGACCCCTGAGAAGCCAGGGATCAGACAAAGCGTCGAATAGCACGGAAGGTAGCAGTGAGTGCTGCGGACGGTGACGTTCACGGAGATTTAAGAAACTTCCCGAAAAACCGCTGATTCCTGATCCGGTTCAGCAGGGAAGGTTCGAACTCGTTATCGATGACCCGAGGAGTCAATGGTGACCCGGCTCACAGTGGACGACGTCTACCAGCACATTCGCGGAGTCTGCTTCAAGACCGGCCCGCCCGGGACGGTCGGCGCGGAGACCGAGTGGCTCGTGGTCGACGCGGGCGACCCGGCCGCCCACGTGCCCGCCGAGCGGGTGCGGGCCCTCGTGGCCGGGGCGGGCCCGCCGGCCGGCGGGAGCAAGGTGACCTACGAGCCGGGCGGCCAGCTCGAACTCAGCTCCGCCCCGTTCGGGACGCTGGGCGACCTGACCGCCGCCCTCGGCCGGGACGTCGCCCACGTGCGGGACGCGCTCGCACCGGAGGGGCTCGCGCTCGCCGGGCACGGCGTCGATCCCGTCCGCGCGCCCCGGTTCCAGGCCGACCACCCCCGGTACGCGTGCATGCGGGACTACTTCTGCGCGAGCGGATTCCATGACGCGGGGCTGGCGATGATGTGCTCGACCGCGTCGGTCCAGGTGAACCTGGACATCGGCGCCGACGACGCGGACGCGGCCCGCCGCTGGCGGCTCGTGCACGCGCTCGGGCCGGTGCTGGTCGCCGCGTTCGCCAACTCGCCGCTGCGGGCCGGCCGCCGCACCGGGATGCGCTCGTCCCGGCAGGGCATCTGGACCGAGCTCGACCCGTGCCGCACGCTGCCGGTGCTGCGGGACGGGGCGGACGGCGACCCCGCCGAGGCGTGGACGCGGTACGCGCTCGACGCCCAGGTCATGCTCGTCCACACCCCGGACGACGAATGGGTGCCCGCCCCCGGGATGTCCTTCCTGGAGTGGCTGGCCAAGGGGGAGCCCGGCGAGGACGACCTCGCCTACCACCTGTCCACGCTGTTCCCGCCGGTCCGTCCGCGCGGCTGGCTGGAGCTCCGCATGATCGACGCGCTGCCCGGCCCGTACTGGCCGGTGCCCGTCGCCGTCGCCACCGCCCTGCTGGACGACCCCGCCGCCTCCCGCGCCGCCGAGGCCGCGGTCGAACCGGTGGCGCACCGGTGGGCGGCGGCGGCCCGCGACGGCCTGTCGGACCCCGCCCTGGCCAGGGCCGCGCGAGCCTGCTTCGCGTCGGCGCTGGACGCGCTCGCGCGGCTCGGCGCGCCCGGCCTCGTCCCCCTGGTCGAGGAGTACGCCCACCGGTACGTCCTGCGGGGCCGCAGTCCCGCCGACGACCGGCCCGCCGCGTCCCCGACACGTCCGATTCCGATGGAGGATCCGACATGAGCTCGCCTGGCCCGTCCGCAGACGAGGCCGCCCTGAAGGAACTGATCGCCGACGAGCTCGGCGCCGTGCGCGACCGCAGCCTGCGCCTCACCACCGAGGTCCTCGACGAGGACGGTCTCACCGCGCAGGTGTCGCCGCTGATGTCGCCGCTCGTGTGGGACCTCGCGCACGTCGGCAACTACGAGGAGCTGTGGCTGCTGCGCGCGGCCGCCGGGCAGGAGGCGATGCGCCCCGAGATCGACGATGTGTACGACGCGTTCGAGCATCCGCGGGCGGAGCGGCCGACGCTGCCGCTCCTGAAGCCGGAGGAGGCCCGGTCCTACCTCGGCGCGGTCCGCTCCAAGGTGCTCGACTCGCTGGCGTCGGTGCGCTTCGACACCCCGGATCCGCTGACGTCGGGCGGGTTCGTGTACGGGATGGTCGTCCAGCACGAGCACATGCACGACGAGACCATGCTGGCCACCCACCAGCTGCGCCGCGGTGCCCCCGCCCTCCTCGACCCCAAGGCGGAACCGCTCCAGGTGCCCGGCGAGGCGTCCGGCGCCGTGGAAGCGCTCATCGAGGCGGGCCCGTTCCAGATGGGGACGTCGGACGAACCATGGGCGTACGACAACGAACGCCCCGTCCACCTCGTCGACCTGCCCGCGTACTACATCGACGTGGAACCGGTCACCAACGCGGCCTACATCGCGTTCATCGAGGCCGGTGGCTACGACGACCCGCGCTGGTGGGACCCGGCCGGATGGGAGTGGCGCAACAGCAGCGGCAAGCGCGCCCCGGCCTTCTGGGAGCGTGAAGGGGGGCAGTGGTCGCGCCGCCGGTTCGGGCGGTCGGAACCCGTCCCGCCCGGCGAACCCGTCCAGCACGTGTGCTGGTACGAGGCGGACGCGTACGCGCGGTGGGCCGGGAAGCGGCTGCCGACCGAGGCCGAGTGGGAGAAGGCCGCCCGCTGGGACCCCGCGGCAGGACGGTCACGCCGCTACCCGTGGGGCGACGTCTACGAAGAGGGCCGCGCCAACCTCGGGCAGCGGGCGCTCCGTCCGTCCGAGACCGGCTCCTACGCGGCCGGTGCGTCGGCGTACGGGGTGCGGCGCCTCCTGGGGGACGTGTGGGAGTGGACGTCGTCGGACTTCCACGGGTACCCCGGCTTCCGCTCGTTCCCGTACAAGGAGTACTCGGAGGTCTTCTTCGGACCCGACTACAAGGTGCTGAGGGGCGGGTCCTGGGCGACGCACCCGCTCGCCATACGCGGCTCGTTCCGCAACTGGGACTACCCCATCCGCCGGCAGATCTTCTCCGGGTTCCGCTGCGCCCGGTCGGCGGGGCCGGCCACGGAGCCGATGACGGGGGTGGCCCGCTAGATGTGCCGCCATCTCGGTTACCTGGGGCCCGAGCGGACGCTGCACTCCCTCATCTACGAGGGGGAGCACTCGCTGGAGACCCAGTCGTACGCGCCGCGCATGACGCAGGGCGCCCTCCTCAACGCCGACGGGTACGGCGTCGGCTGGTACCAGGACGGCGAGGCCGTCCGCTTCCGCCGCGCCCAGCCCATCTGGACCGACCAGTCGTTCCGCGAGGTCGCCGGGGCCGTGCGGGCGTCGTGCGCGGTCGCGGCGCTGCGGTCGGCGACCGTCGGGTTCCCCGTGGACGAGTCGTGCGCCCAGCCGTTCCGCGCGGGGCCGTGGCTGTTCAGCCACAACGGGAAGATCGAGGGCTACGGCGGCGTCGAGTCCAAGCTGCGGGAACTGGCCGGGGACATCGCCGAGGTCCCCGACGCCCGCGCCCCGGTCGACTCCGCGCCGCTGTTCGCCCTCGCCGTCCGGAACTGGCGGGAGGGCGCGGCGCTCGGCGAGGGCCTCGCCGCCGTCGTCGCCGCGATCACCGCGCTGGCCCCCGGCCGCTACAACCTCCTCGCCTCGGACGGGACGTCCCTGGCCGCCACGACCTGGGGCGACTCGCTGTTCGTCCGCGAGGGCGGGGAAGCGATCCAGATCGTGTCCGAGCCGCTGGACGGCGACCCCGCGTGGCGCCGCGTCCCCGACGGTTCGCTCGTCACCGCCGGGCTCGCCGCCGGCGTCCGCATCTCCCGGCTCTGAGACCGCCCGACCCCGAAGCACGGCCCGATCCGAAGCACCGAAGGAGAACCACGTGGACCGGTTCCTGACCGCAGACGACCTCGCCAAGACGCTCCGCCAGGACGTCCGGGACGGGCTCTCCGGCACGCCCAAGACCCTGCCGCCCAAGTGGTTCTACGACGAGCGGGGCAGCGCGCTCTTCGAGGAGATCACGCGGCTGGAGGAGTACTACCCGACCCGGCGCGAGCGGGAGATCCTCACCGCCCGGGCGCCCGCCATCGCCGCCGCCACCGGCGCCCGGACGCTGCTGGAGCTCGGCGCGGGCTCGGGGGAGAAGACCCGGCTGCTGCTGGACGCGCTGGCCGGCACGCTGCGCACCTACGTGCCGGTGGACGTCAGCGGCGACTTCCTGGAGCAGGCCGCGGCCGGGATCGCCGCCGACCACCCCGGCCTGGCCGTCCGGGCCGTCGCCGCCGACTACGAGCAGCACCTGCACCTGCTGCCCGGCGGCGAGCGGCGCCTGGTCGCCTTCCTCGGCGGGACGATCGGCAACATGCCGCCCGCCGAGCGCATCGGGTTCCTCGGCGGCCTGCGCGCCACCATGGACGAGGGCGACTTCCTCCTCCTCGGCGCCGACCTCGTCAAGGACCCCGAGCGGCTCGTGCGCGCCTACGACGACGCGGCGGGCGTCACCGCCGAGTTCAACCGCAACGTCCTGTCGGTCGTCAACCGGGAGCTCGACGCCGACTTCGACACCGCCGCGTACCGGCACGTCGCGGTGTGGAACGCGGCCGAGGAGCAGATCGAGATGCGGCTGCGGTCGCTGCGCGCCCAGGACGTCCGCGTCGGCGGCCTCGACCTCGACGTGTCGTTCGCCGAGGGGGAGGAGATGCGCACCGAGATCTCCGCCAAGTTCCGGCGGGAGCGGCTGGAGGCGGAGCTCGGCGCCGCCGGGTTGGAGCTCGCCGAGTTCTGGACCGACGAGGCGGGCGACTTCTCCCTCACCCTCGCGCGGCCCGCGCCGCGCTGACGGTCCCGCCGGCGCTCAGCCCTTGCGGGCGGGGTGGTCGAGGCCCATCCGCTTCAGGTCCGCCGCCAGGCGGGTCGCCACGTACAGGTGGCCCGCCGGCGTCGGATGGGTGCGGTCCCGCTTGATGAGGCGCGGCGCGTTGCCCTGGCCGGTCAGCAGGTCGCCGGTGATCCAGCCCTCGCCGATCGGGTCGACGAACGGGACGCCGAGCTGCCGGGCGAGGTTCTTCAGCGCGTCCCGGACGGCGAGCGCGCCGGGCAGCGGCGTCCCCGTCCCCCAGAGCGGGCCGACCAGCACCAGGCGGGTGCCGGGCCAGCGCTGCCGGGCGCGCTCCAGCAGCACGTGCGCCGCCGCCGCGACCTGCGGCGGGGGGATCCGCCAGTCGTTGTGGCCGCCGGACACGATCAGCATGTCGGGCGCCGGGCGCCAGCCGAGCTGGCTCTCGTACAGGCCGAGGAACGCGTGCGGGCCGCGGCCCTTCTGGACGAAGCCCGTCCCGGACCGGCCGCCGACGACGACCTGCCAGCCGAGCAGCCGCGCGGTCGCGGAGGCGTAGGTCGACTCCGGCTCGACGCCGCGGTCGCCGACGGTGTAGCTGTCGCCGAGGAACATCACCACGGGCGGGACCCTGCGCGCCCCGTCCTTCGGGCCGTCCGCCGCGGCCGGCTTGTGCACCGAGCCCGCGAGCAGGGAACACCCCGCGAGCAGGGAACTTCCGGCGAGCGACACGACCGCCGCCAGGCACAGGCACAGCATCCGGGTCGCCGCGCCGCGTCGGGCGCGGCGAGATGTCATGGAGGACCACCAATGAGATCGGGGGACGCCTCCGCATCTTACTGACCTCGCGCCTCCCACGCGCGCACTCCGCGACCATCCCGTCACCACGGCACGGCCGCGGGGCGCGGCGAATCGCGTCCTTCCCTACATCCGCCGTTCACCCGGCGGATCGGGCCGGGCCACCTGGCGGCGGGAGGGTTCCGCGGTGACTCGACGGGAACGGCTGCGCGAACTCGACCTCCTGCGCTTCGCGGCCGCGCTGGCGGTGGTGCTGTACCACTTCACGGGATTCGGCGGCGCCGGGGCGTGGCCCGCGCCCTCGCAGGACGTCTTCCCCGAGATCGCGCCGGTCACCCGGTTCGGGTACCTCGGCGTCGACCTGTTCTTCGTCATCAGCGGGTTCGTGATCCTCATGAGCGCGTGGGGACGCGGCCCGGGGGAGTTCGGGATCTCGCGGCTCGTGCGGCTGATGCCCGCGTACTGGGTGAGCGTGCTGCTGGGCGCCGCCGTCTACGCGGTGTTCCGGATGGGGCACGGCGTCCCCGGGCTGATCGTCCCGAACCTGACGATGCTGCAGGGCGGGCTCGGCCTGCGGAACGTGGACGCCGTCTACTGGACCCTCTGGGTCGAACTCCACTTCTACGTGCTCGCCGCCGTCCTCGCGGGGATCGGGATCACCTACCGCTCGTGCCTGGTCTTCATGGCGGCCTGGATGCTCGGCGGCGTCTTCGCCGACGAGGCGGACAGCAGGATCCTCCAGGTGATGCTGGTGCCGACCTGGAGCTGCTACTTCATCGCGGGCATGGCGCTGTACATGATCCACCGGTTCGGCCCGACGCTGCTGCTCTGGGGGTACGTGGCCGCGTCCTACCTGATCGCGCTGCGCTGGGGCGCCTGGCGCGCGGAGAACGTGTTCAGGGGCGCGGACGAGACCGTGGTCAGCGCCGTGATCACGGGCATCTTCGCGGTGATGATCCTCGTCGCCACCGGCCGGCTGAGCCGGCTGCGATGGCGGGGCCTGACCGTGCTCGGGGCGCTCACCTACCCCCTCTACCTCGTCCACTCCCAGCTCGCGCTTCCCCTGCTGGACGCGGTGTATCCGGGGCTCGACCGCTGGACGGCGCTGGCGGTGGTCATCGGGGGCTCGCTGCTGGCCGCCTACGCCGTGCACCGCCTGGTGGAACGCCCCGGCGCGGCGTGGATGCGGGCCCGGCTCACGGCGTCGCTGCGGCCCATGCGGCCGCCCGAGGAAACGTCTACGTTCGTCGCTCGTGGCGATCGGGGTGGACGGGGCGGTGCTGACCGCGACGGCGGCGAGCCTCGCGAGCGCGCCCCGGTGGACGCGGCGCGCAGGTGACCCTCCGTCCGGGGCGGGGCGGCGCTGGGCCCGTCCGGAGGCGCTTCTCGGCCTCGTCGTGGGGCTCGTCTACCTGAACCAAGTGCTCTTCACCGTGTACGTGCTGCGGGTTCACGGCGGAGACGCCTCGTTCGTCGCGAAGTATCTGCCCGAGGGATGGTTCGCGCTTGAGGACGGACCGGCCGTGCGCGGCCTGGCGGAACGCTTCCCTGCGCCGGAGTTGCTGGCCCCGTCCGTCCTGCGCGTGCAGGCGTTCCTCGAACTGCCGCTGGTCCTGCTCGCGTATGTGACGGTGCTGCGGTGGCTGGACCGCGGCCTGTACCGGCGCCTGGCGCACTCGTGGCTCGTGTGGGCCGCATCGCTCTCTTACACGCTCGTCTTCTGCGTGGTCGAGTGGGATCTGCACAACCCCTACACGGCGGACGACATCCTGATCCGAGCCTGTTCGGCTGTGGTGACGCCTTTGCTGCTGCGCTGGCTGGCCGCGCAGGAGGACTCCGGTGCGGACGAGCCGTCGTTCCCACAGATGCTCCTGTTCGCCGGATCCGTGTGGGCGCTGGGGCAGGTGGTGCTGACCGTGTATGACACGGCCCTCCTGTACAACCTGGGTCATCTGAGCGGACGCCTGCCAGGTGCGGCCGTCGCCGTTTGCGTCATCGCGGGGGCACGCTGGGCTTCACGACGTCTGAGACCAGGTGAGATGGGTGTCGCCCTGGCGTCGGTAATCAGCGGACTGCGGTGGGGGTTGCTTCTCTTCTTCGTCCCGGCGCTCGCCATCCGCTACGGAGTGAACTTCGGCACACCGCTCCTGGCGGCGACGGCCGGGCTTCTCGTCGGCGTGACGGCCGCCGCGTGCGCTCTGCGAAACGTGCTGTCCGGTGTCGGAACGGCCGGGATCGCGCTTTGGACCGTCCAGGTGGCGGTGGCGCTTCTCACCGGAGCCGCGGTCGGCTACGCCACCGTCCGCCTGGTCACGGACACCTACTACGAGGCCGGCCTGCTGAGGGGCGCAGCCTCCTGTTTCGTCGCCGTCATCGTGGTCTGCGCGCTGAGCGACCGATATTTCGGACGGCGGTGTGACACTTTCGGGACCGCCCGCGCTGGGAGAGATATGGGCGTCCGGCCGGGGTGAGCGGGCTTCGACCGGACGTTCCGCCTCTGGCGGGCCCGTCACCCCCGGACGGGTCCGCCAGGGCCCCTCAGACTGGCTCGCAGACCCGTTAGGCCAGGTCAGGCGGCCTCGTCCGACGGCTGGAGTTCCTCGGTGTAGCTGACCGGCGTCCGGCGCATCACGCCCGACTCGTCGATGGAGTACTGGCCGAGCCGCCACAGCGGCGGCGAGTAGGCGTGGATCGAGACGCTGGCGTCCTCCACCCCCGTGAGCCGGTGGATGTGCTCGGGGCCGAAGCAGAAGGACGCGCCCTCGCGCATGACGGTCCGCAGGGGCTCGCCGCCGATGCGCGGGTTGTTCTCCTCGATGGCCCCGGCGACGACGCGGACGGCTCCCGAGGAGACGTCGTGGTCGTGCCAGCCGGTGTCGTTCTCGGGCGTCCAGCACAGCAGCCAGACGTCGACGTGCTCGTCCCGGTGCAGGGAGACGTAGTGGCGGCGGCCCTCGGGGAACGCGACATGGGGACGCCACAGGCCGGGCCGCTCGGCCAGGTCGTCGACCAGTTCCCGCAGTTCCCGCTTGTCGAGGGGGCGGCCGGGCAGGCGCTCCAGGCCGCTGGGGCGGGGCAGGACCTCGGAAGACACGGGGTTCGCTCCTCTCCGAAACCGTGGGTGGAGACGGTCCGTTACGCCCGGGACACCGCGCGAAGCGCCAGGCCAGGACTTCTGAACCGCATCAGTTAACCGTTTCAGTGAACCGCTTCAGTGACGCTCCCGTCAAGCGCGGATGCCGTGCTCTGTCGGTGGCGGCCTCTACGCTTGGAGGGATGTCGGAAAAGCGCAAGCGCGCGACCATCCGGGAAGTGGCGCAGGCGACGGGGCTGTCGCCCGCGGCCGTGTCCTACGCGCTGCGCGGCATCCAGACCTCCGAGGAGACGCAGGAGCGCGTCCGCGCCGCCGCCCGCGAGCTCGGCTACGAGGCCCATCCGATCGCGCGTGCGCTGGCCAGCGGGCGCACCGACCAGGTCGGCCTGCTGTGCGGCTCGCTGGAGGACTACTGGCAGCAGTCCCTCGCGGTCGGCATCGGGCGGGCGCTGCTCGCCCGCGGCCGCTACGCCCTCATCGTGGACGCCGGCGGCGACCCCGAGCGCGAGCTGGCCCTCGCCAGGCGGCTGCGCGACCAGCGGGTGGACGGCCTGATCGTCCAGCCGCTCGACCCGTCCGCCGCGCTGTGGTCGGAGCTGGCGGCCGCGATCCCCGTCGTGTCCATCGGCGACGCCCTGCACGGCGGCCAGGCGCAGGGCGAGGTCGTCTTCGACAACCGGCGGGGCGTCACGCTCGCGCTGGAGCACCTGCGGGCGCTCGGGCACGAGCGCCTCACCGTGTTCACCCCCACGCTCGCCAGCACGCCGGACCGCCCGGCCGACGTGTACGTCAACGCCGAGGCCGAGCGGCTCGGCCTGTCGGTGGACGTCGTGGTCGTGCCGCAGTCGCTCGCCGAGTCCACCGAGGTCGCGCTGCGGGTGCTCGGCGGCCCCGGCCGCCCCTCGGCCGTCTTCTGCTTCGCCGACTCCATCGCCTACGGCGTCTACGCCGCCACCCGCGAGCTGGGCCTGGAGGTCCCCGGCGACGTCGCCGTCTGCGGCTACGACAACCATCCGATGTCGGCGCTGCTGTCCCCGCCGCTCACCAGCGTCGAGTGGGACGTCGAGGGCATCGTCCACTCCGCCGTCCGGCTCGTCGTGGACGTCATCGACGGCAAGCCGCGCAAGCGCCGCGTCGTCCGCGAGCCGTCGCTGCGCGTCCGAGCCTCGACCGGCGAGACCGCGGCGGGCTGAGGGTCAGGGGTGGAGCCGGGCCAGGTGCGGCAGCAGGTCCGCGGCGGCGGCGATGTCGGTGTCCAGCGGCCGGTCCTCGATCCGCGGGTCGAGGACGGCGCCCGCCATGTCCCACGCCGAGCGCAGCGGCCCGCCGGAGGGCGCCCGCCCCTGCATCCGCAGCGCGCGGACGGCGGCCACCAGCTCGCAGCCGAGCCCGAGGCGGTAGGCGGCGACGGCGTCGGTGCTCGCGCGCGCCGACTGCGTCGAGAAGCCGGCGTGCTCCTCGACGCCGCGCGACAGCACCGCGCTGCCGAGCGCCGCGGGGGTGGCGAGGCGCCGCACGTCGGCCAGGCAGGAGTGCGCCACGTACTCCAGGATCATGATCCCGGAGGACGCCTCCGTCTCGCCCTGGAAGGGGTAGAGCCCGGTGAAGGACGGCTCGGCGAGCGTGCCGAGGCGGGCGGCGGCCAGCGCCATCGTCTGGAACAGGGCGGCGCGGGCGGTGTCCAGGGCGAGCCCGACGTAGGCGGTGTGGAAGTTGCCGTTGTGCCAGACCGTCCGCCCGGGGACGTCCACCAGCGGGTTCTCCGCGGCGGCGTTGATCTCCCGGGTGACGACCTCCTCGGCGTAGGCGGCCGCCTCCAGCGCGGGGCCGTGCACCTGCGGGAACGCGCGGTAGCCGTACGGGTCCTGGATGCGCATCGGCGCCGGCCGGTCGAAGGCGAGCAGCGCGCGCATCGCCGCCGCGGCCCGCTGCTGGCCCGGATGCGGGCACGCGTCCTGCACCGGCTGCGCGTACGGCTCCTCCGAGCCCCGGACGGCGAAGTGCGACAGCGCCGCCACGACCGTCGAGGCGCGCAGCGCCTTCCGCAGGTCGGCGACCGCGAGCGCCGCCTCGCCGAGCGTGGCGGCGTTGGAGCTGATGAACGCCAGCGCGTCGGCGGAGCGCAGCCGGTATCCGGGGCCGCGCTCCTGGCCGCCGTCCGGGCCCGGCAGCCACGGCCGCTCGCCGAGCAGGCAGAGCGCGGTCGAGGCCAGCGCCGTCAGGTCGCCCGTGCCGATCGCCCCGTAGACGGGCACCGGCGGGAGCAGCCCGAGGTTGAGCACGTCCGCCAGGGCCTGCAGCGCGCCCGGCTCCACGCCCGAGCCGCCCGCCGCGATCTGGTTCAGCCGGACGGTCAGCATCGCCCGGACGATCTCCGGGGCGATCAGCGGCCCGGCCCCGGCCGCGTGGCTGCGCAGCAGCCGCAGGCCGTGGGCGTCGGAGTCCTCCCCACTCGACGTCCACGACGCGGTTGGCGCCGACCCCCGTCGTCCGCCCGTAGACCGGCTGCGTCTCGGTGACCTCGCGGGCGACCCGCCAGGCGTCGCGCGCCCGCCGCACGCCGGCCGCGGCTATGGCGACCGTCACATCTTCGCGAGCCGCACGCGCCACCTGAGCGCATGTGAGCGAAGTCCCGTCGATAACGATTCGGCTGTTCTCCACGGCGACACGCTACTTTCCCTGCATTACCGGTAGATATACTTTCATGCTCGACGTTCCGGGCATGCCGGGACACTGAGATGACGGTACCCATTGGTTACGGTTGGCTCGTAATCAGAATTCGATCATCGGCGTCATGCGGGACGCCCGGCGAGGACGTGATTCGTTGATCACCTTTGAGGGCGTCACCAAGCGCTATCCCGGGGGGACCGTCGCACTCGACGACGTGAGCCTCGAATGCCCCGCGGGCCGCATCACCGTGTTCGTCGGCACCTCCGGCGGCGGCAAGACCACCGCGCTGCGGACCATCAACCGGATGGTCGAGCCGACCTCCGGGCGCGTGCTCATCGACGGCGAGGACGTCCGCGAGCGCAAGCCCGCCGAGCTGAGGCGCGGCATCGGCTACGTGATCCAGCACGCCGGGCTGTTCCCGCACCGCACCATCCTCGACAACGTCGCCACCGTCCCGTACCTGCTGTCCTGGAACAAGAAGAAGGCGCGGGCGCGGGCGCTGGAGCTGATGGAGCGGGTCGGGCTCGACCCGGCGATGGGCAAGCGGTACCCGTTCCAGCTGTCGGGCGGCCAGCAGCAGCGCGTCGGCGTCGCGCGGGCCCTCGCCGCCGACCCGCCGATCATGCTGATGGACGAGCCGTTCAGCGCCGTCGACCCCGTCGTGCGCGCCGAGCTGCAGGACGAGTTCCTCCGCCTCCAGGAGGAGCTGCACAAGACGATCGTGTTCGTCACCCACGACATCGACGAGGCCATCAAGCTCGGCGACCGGATCGCGGTCTTCCAGACCGGCGGCCGGCTCGTCCAGATCGACAGCCCCGAGAACCTCCTGGCCCACCCGGCCGACGACTTCGTCGCCGGCTTCATCGGCCAGAACCGCGGCATCCGCACCCTCTCCTTCGCCGAGACGGGCGGCCTGCGGCTGAGCGACGACGCGGTCCGCGCGGCGGGCACGGACGCCGCGGAGGCCGCCGGGACGGAGTGGGTGCTCGTCGTCGACGAGGACCGGCGCCCCCTCGGCTGGGCCCGCCCGGCGCAGGCGACCGGGGCGCTCGGGAAGGCCGAGCTCAGCCCGGTCGGCCCCACCTTCCACGTCGGGGGCGACTCCGTGCGGACCGCGCTGGACGCGGCCGTGCTGTCCCCGTCCGGCCTGGCGGTCGGCGTCGACGAGACCGGCGCGGTCGTCGGGACCGCGAGCGGGACCGACCTGCTCGCCGTCCCCACCCACGGCCGCGGCGCCGCCGGCGCCGCGCGCGAAGAGCGGGCCGCCGAGCCCGCGCCCGATCCCGAGGAGGCCGACGCCGGAGGCGCCGGCTGATGGACATCGACTGGGGCTGGATCGGCGAGCACACCGACACGCTGACCGAGCATGCCCTCATCCACCTGCGGCTCGCGCTGCTGCCGGTGCTGTTCGGCCTGATCATCTCGCTGCCGGTCGGCATGCTGTGCCGCCGCTGGGCGTGGCTCTACCCGCCGGCGCTGACGATCTCGAACGTCTTCTACGCGATCCCGTCGCTCGCGCTGTTCATGGTCTTCATCCAGTACACGGGGCTGACCGCGTCCACGGTCATGATCCCGCTGACCCTGTACAGCCTGTCGGTGCTCGTCCCGAACGTGGTGGACGGCCTGGCGTCGGTGTCCGAGCCCGTCCGGCAGGCGGCCACCGCGATGGGCTTCGGCCCGCTGCGGCGCCTGCTCCAGGTGGAGCTGCCGATCGCCGTGCCCATCGTCATCGCCGGGACGCGCGTCGCCGCCGTCTCCTCCATCAGCCTCGTCGCCGTCGGCCAGCTGATCGGCCAGGGCGGCCTCGGCTACGACATCATCCGCGGCTACCAGCTCCAGTTCCAGACGCAGATCGTGGCCGCCACCGTCCTGATCGTCCTGCTGGCCCTGGTCACCGACGCGATCCTGGTCACCGTCCAACGCCTGCTCACCCCGTGGGCCCGAGCCCGGATGACCTCATGAACGAGCTGTGGAACCAGATCGACCTGTTCTGGACGTGGCTGACCACGTCCTCCCAGTGGCACGGCGGCGACGGCATCCCGCACCGCCTGCTCCAGCACGTGTACTACAGCGGTGTGGCGCTGGTGTGCGCCGCGGTCATCGGCCTCGCGCTCGGCCTGCTCGTCGGGCACACCGGCCGCGGCGGGTTCCTCGCGATCAGCCTGGCGAACATCGCCCGCGCCGTCCCCACCTTCGGCCTGGTGCTGATCGTCGTGGTGATCGAGTACAGCATCACGCCGGTGCTCGTCGCGCTCGTGGCCCTCGCCGTCCCGCCGATCCTGGTCAACACCTTCGAGGGCATCCGCGGCGTCGACGCCGACGCCAAGGACGCGGCCAGCGGGATGGGCATGACCGGCTGGGGCGTACTGTGGCGGGTCGAGCTGCCGATGGCGCTGCCCCTCATCCTGCTGGGGCTGCGCACGTCCGCGATCCAGGTCGTCGCCACCGCGACCATCGCCGCCTACCCCGGCTTCGGCGGCCTCGGCCGCTACATCATCGACGGTCTGGCCCGCAACGACTACCAGCTCGTCGTCGGGGGCACCGTCCTGGTGGTGCTGCTCGCGCTGATCGTCCAGGCGGCCTTCGCGGCGCTGCGCCGCCTCCTCGTCTCACCGGGCCTGCTCGGCTCCGCCCGATCCTCCTGACACCGAAGGAAGAGCACCATGAACAAACTCATCAGGGGCGCGGTCGTCGGCCTCGTGGCCGCCCTGTCGCTGTCCGCCTGCGGGAGCGGCGACTCCGGGGACGACTCGAACCCGCTCTCCGGGGGCGGCGGGAACGGCACCGTCACCGTCGGCGGCGCGAACTTCCCCGAGAGCAACCTGCTCGGCGAGCTGTACGCGCAGGCGCTGGAGGCCAAGGGCGTCAAGGTCACCCGCAAGTTCAACATCGGCGCCCGCGAGATCTACTACGACCAGGTCGTCAAGGGCGGCATCAGCGTGATGCCCGAGTACAACGGCGCCCTGCTCACCACCTCGGTCGACAAGACCAGCACGGCCGCCACCACCGACGAGATCAACGCCGCGCTCAAGGCCAAGCTGCCCGCCGGCGTGGAGATCCTGGACTCGGCGAAGGCCGAGGACAAGGACTCCGTCACCGTCAACCCGCAGACGGCCGCCAAGTACAACCTGAAGTCCATCGCCGACCTCAAGCCGGTCGCGAAGGACCTCATCATCGCCGGGCCCTCGGAGTTCAAAACCCGCCAGCAGGGCCTCGTCGGCCTCAAGAAGACCTACGGCCTCGACTTCAAGAAGTTCCAGCCGTTCGACGCCGGCGCCCAGGCCACCCTGGTGAAGCTGCTCACCGAGAACAAGGTCCAGGCCGCCGACCTGTTCACCACCGACCCGACGATCCAGCAGAACAAGCTCGTCGTCCTGGAGGACCCGGAGAACGTCTTCTCCGCCCAGAACGTCACGCCGCTGGTCAACACCAAGGCGGTGGACGAGAAGGCCAGGGCGGCGCTGAACGGCGTCTCCGCCAAGCTCACCACCCAGGACCTCCTGGACATGATGAAGCGCGTCGCCATCGACAAGGACGACCAGGAGAAGGTCGCCGAGGAGTGGCTGAAGAAGTCCGGCCTCGCCTGACCCCTCCGCAAGACCGCCGACGGCCGAGTCCCGCCCCCGGGGCTCGGCCGTTCGCCGTCCCGGATCGCCGCCTGCGATCGGGACATGCTGCTGGAGCATCGTGGAGAGCGCCCCGTCGTTCCCGAGCCGGGACGGCGTTCAGACGCGCACGGGGAGCGAGACCAGCCCTCGGACGATCGAGCCGGTGCGGTGGTGGCGCAGCTCGTCCGCGGGCACGGCGAGGGCGAGACCGGGAAAGCGGTCCAGCAGGCCGCCGATGGCGATCTGCCCTTCCAGCCGGGCCAGCGGGGCGCCGAGGCAGAAGTGCGGGCCGTGGCCGAAGGGGACGTGCCCCTTGGGGGCGCGGGTCACGTCCAGCCGGTCCGGGTCCTCGAACACGGCGGGGTCCCTGTCGGCGGCGCCGAGCGATACGTGCACCCAGGCGCCCTTGGGGATCGGCGTTCCGGCGATCTCCATGTCCTCCAGGGCGATGCGCTGGCTCGCCCGTTCCACCGGGCCGTCGAACCGCAGCAGCTCCTCGACCGCGGACGGCAGCAGCTCGGGCCGCGCCCGCAGCAGGGCGAGCTGGCCGGGCGCCCGGAGCAGGGCGAGCATCCCGTTGCCGATGAGGTTGACGGTGGTCTCGTGCCCGGCGATGAGCAGCAGCGCGACGGTGCCGAGCAGCTGCGCCTCCGTGAGGGCGGCGTCGCCGTCGCGGGCGGTGATCAGGGCGCTGACCAGGTCGTCCTCGGGCTCGGCCCGCCGCTCGGCGATCACGTCGAGCAGGTAGGCGTTGAACGCCCGGGCCGCCTCGCGGCGGCGCTCGCGGGCCTCGGAGGTCAGCGCCGGCACGGTCAGCACGGCCGTCCACTCGCGGAACCGGGCCCGGTCGCGCGCCGGCACGCCGAGCAGCTCGCAGATGACCTGGATCGGCAGCGGGACGGCGAAGTCCTCGATCAGGTCGGCCTCGCCGCGTTCGGCGACGCCGTCCAGCAGCCGGTCGGCGATCTCCTGGACGCGCGGGCGCAGCCGCTCCACCCGCCGGGCGGTGAACGCCTTGGCCACCAGCCCGCGCATCCGGGTGTGGCCGGGCGGGTCCATCCCGAGCATCGTGCCGCCGAAGAAGAGCTCGGGGTTCACGGGCACGGCGCTGTTCGCGGTGTCCTTGGACAGGCGCGGGTCGCTCAGTGCCGCGCGGCCGTGCTCGTGGTCGACCACGAGGAAGGCGGCGGCGCCGGGGGGGAAGTCGATCGGATGGACGGGCCCCGCCGCCCGCAGCTCGGCGTACACGGCGTAGGGGTCCTCGCTGAAGGCTCGGCCGAACAGCAGATGGGTCGGCAGCATCAGACCACCCTCCCGACGCCGGCGAGGAAGCCCGGCCGCGACATGTCGGGCGGGGACGGCTCGGCGTCCGCCCGCCAGTCGGCCACCTGGACCAGGCCGGGGCCGACCAGTTCGGTGCCCTCGAAGAACGTCATGACCTCGTCGATCCCGCGCGGAATGATGTCGCCCGCCCCCGTCCTGCCGTACGCGCCCCGGACCTGCTCCTCGACCTGCGTGGTGACCTCGCCGCGGTGGCCGTGCGTGATGGCCAGGAAGCTGCCGGGGGCCAGCGGCGCCCGGAGCCGCGCCACGATCTCCGCCGGTCCCGCCTCGTCCGGGACGAAATGAAGGATGGCCAGTAACAGCAGGCCCACCGGCCGGTCGAAGTCGATCCGGGCCTTCACCTCGGGGTCGTCCAGGATGCTCTCCGGCTCGCGTAAGTCGGCCTGGATGACCGTGGTCAGCGGGTTGTCGGCCAGCAGCGCCCGCGCGTGCGCGAGCACGATCGGGTCGTTGTCGACGTAGATGACGGTGGAGCCGGGCGCCGCGCGCTGGGCCACCTGGTGCACGTTCTCCTGCGTCGGGAGCCCGGAGCCGATGTCGAGGAACTGCCGGATGCCGCGGTCGGCCATCATCGTCACGGCCCGCGACAGCAGGCCGCGGTTGGCGCGGGTGAACTCCAGCACGTTCGGCATCGCGGCCACCACCTGGTCGGCGGCCTCGCGGTCCGCCGCGAAGTTGTCCTTGCCGCCGAGGTAGTAGTCGTACATCCGGGCCACGCTGGGCGTCTCGGGATCGACCGGCCACTCGGGGCGGTGCTCACCATTCACGGGAGGGACCTCCCTGTCCGGGTATCCGATCGCATGAGATTGTAGAGACGAAGCCGGACGTTTTCGATCATTTGCGACCTACAGCCCAAATAGGACCGTTCCAAGGACAGAACGCCCATCGAACGAGATGATCACGCGGGTGGCCGTCTCCTCGGCGGATCGGAGGACTCGGCGCCGTGCAGGTATTCCTCACCACCGACCGGCTGCTGCTGCGGCGGTTCACCGAGAACGACCTGGACGAGCTGGTCCGGCTCGACGGCGACCCGGAGGTCATGCGGTTCCTGACCGGCGGCAGGCCGACCCCCCGCGCCCACCTGAGGGACCAGACCCTCGCCAGGATCCTCGACTGGTACGAGCGGGGCGCGCTCAGCCGGTGGGCCGCGGTCGAGCGCTCCTCCGGCGACTTCATCGGCTGGCTGGCCCTCGAACCGGGCGACGGCCACGACGCCCGGCAGGCCGAACTCGGCTACTGCCTGCGCGCCGCCAGCTGGGGACGGGGATACGCCACCGAAGCGTCGCGGGCTCTGATCGCCAAGGCGTTCACCGACCTCGGCGTCCACCGCGTCTTCGCCCAGACCATGGCCGTCAACGCCGCCTCCCGCCGCGTCATGGAGAAGTCCGGCCTGACCTACCTGCGCACCTTCCACCGGCACTGGGACGACCCCATCCCCGGCACCGAACACGGCGAGGTCGAATACGAACTCCACCGCGCCGACTGGGCGCGCCGCCGCGACACCTGACCCTGCGGATTTCCGCAGGACGCGGGGTGCGGCGAGGACGACGGAACCCGGCGGCCGGCCGATCGGAGGTGGCGGGGTGCCAGTGGCCGGGGCGATGCGCGAGCAGGTAGGGCCCGGGGCGCGGGGGTTGGGGTCCTAGGGCCCTGAATCCGGAATCGGCTTTCTTCGAAGAATGGCTCGTGCGACCCAAGGGATGGGTCGGGTCATAGAGGGGAATTCCCGGATGAAGAAGGCAGGGTTGACGCTCGCCGGTGTGGCCGTCCTCGGCACCGCGGCCGTGGTGGGGACGACGGTGGTGTCCGGCGGGGAGGCCAGGCCGGCCACCAGTGTCGCGGCGAAGAAGGAGCTCGGCGCGCAGGCGGGAAAGGCCGGTGCGTCGGCGAAGAACGGCCTGAAGTGCACCGACAAGCGGGTCGCGCGCGGGAAGCGGCACTTCGCCGGAACCTGGACCCGCTGGGAGAACCAGGACCCGTGGACCGTCTCGGGCTGGGGTCCCGGCACCCTGGACGCCTCCACCACCTTCACGATCGGGCACACGGTCACCGTCTCCCTCGGCGCCACGGTGGAGAGCATCAACGCCACCCTCGGGTACCAGGGCAACCTGCAGTGGCAGAAGGGCTTCCGCTACGCGCCGAATCTGGAGCACAAGAGGCACTACCAGATCGACATCGGCCGGGCGTACAAGATCTACCAGTTCGACGTGTACGAGCCGACCGGCAGGTGGATGGCCGACCTGTCCGGGACGGGGCGCAGCCAGTGCGTCGGCCTGCACGACGTCTACGTGGGCAAGGGCAAGGCGCTGAAGTTCTGGCGGTACGACCACCGCCTCCGCGTCATCCCCAAGAAGAAGCGCTGACCGGCGCCGCTGGACAAAATAGGTAGACCGGTCTACTTTTTCGCCATGACGTTGAGCGAGGGTGCGGCCGGCGAGGCCCTGGTCCTGGGGGCGACGGGGTTCATCGGCCGGTGGCTGGTGGCGGAGCTGCTGGAACGGGGGCGGCCGGTCGTCGCGGCCGTCAGGGGCGGCGGTGCGCGCGGCGGTGAGCTGCGGGGATGGTTGCGGGAGCACGGCGTGGTGGGCCCGGGGGGGGGGGTGGGGGGGGGCGCCGCGGGGGGGGCGCCGGCCCCCCCCCCCGCGGCCATGCGGCTGCTCGCGGCGCGGCACACCGTCTCCCTGGTCGGCCTGATCGGCCCCGGCGACGGCGGGGGCCTCGTGCCGCCCGCCGGGGTGCGGCTGCTGCGCGCGCCCGACGCGGCCGGCTTCGCCGAGCGGTGGAACGAGAGCCGCTGGTGGGCGCAGTGAACCGGATCCGGGCCGCGCTGTCGTCCGCCGCCGTCGCGCTGGCCTCCGCCGCGTCGGCGCCGCTGCTCGCGGCCGGGTACGACCGGCCCCTTCCCGCGTTCACGGTGCTGGCGGTGACCGCGGCCCTCGCCGTCGCGGTGACGTCGGCCGCGTACCGGATGCTGCGCGGCCTCGGCCCCGCCGCGATCCTGGCGGGCCTGCCCGTCGCCGCGGTCTGGCTGGTCGTCCTGGCCTCCTGGGCCCCCGGGCCGGTCAAGGGACCGGTGCCGGGCGCCGCGGACGCGGTGCTGCACTCGGGCGCCCGCATCCTCACGACCTCGCCGCGGGCCCCGGTGACCGTGGACCTGCTGGCGTTCCCGGTGGCGGCGATCTGGCTGGCCGCGGCCATCGCGACGGTGCTGCGCCGCGACGGGCGCGTCCTGCCCGCGCTGCTGCCCGGTGCGCTGCTCCTGTGCGGGGCCACGGCGCTCAACCCGCAGGCGGCCGGGCCCGGCTACTGGTCGGCCGCCCTGGTCGCCGCCTGCGCCGCCGTGCTGCTGGCCGCCGCACCGCGTGCCCGTCCGGACACCGCGAGCGCCGGGTTCACCGTGCGCGTTCCGGACCTGGCGGACGCGGGGCCCGCGCCCGCCCGCCGCCGGCCTCGCCCGCGCGTCGGCGCGATGGTCGCGGCGGTGGCCTGCGCGGTGGCCCTGCCCGGGGCCGTCGCCGCGGTCGGCGGGTCCGGCATGCTGGACGACTGGCCGGTCAAGGCAGCCGATCCCCGCCGGGCCGCCGAGGCCCCCGAGGCGCCGGCCGAGGAACGCAACCCCCTGGCGTACCTCTCGGCATGGTCGGCCGAGCCCGATGTGCCGTTGCTGAACGTGTCGGGGCCGAAGACCCAACTGCGGTGGGCCGTGCTCTCCGAGTTCACCGGGCCGACCTGGCTGCCCGACAGCACCTACCTTCTCAGCGGGGCGACCCTGCTCCCTCCCGCCGACATGCCTCCGAAGACGGTGCGGACGAGCGTGCGCGTCTCGGTCGGCAGGCTGCCCGGCCGCTGGGTGCCGGTCCCCGGCATCCCGACCCGGGTGGACGGTCTCGCGGTCGAGCAGGACCAGGAGTCCGGCACGCTCCTGTCGTCGGACGGCCCGGTGGCCGGGCGGAAGTACGCCGCGACGGGCGAGGTTCCGGAGTGGAGCGGCTCGCAGGCGGCCGGAGCCGTGATCGACTCCGGCGAGCAGTACCAGCGCTACCTCCGGCTGCCGCCCGGTGCGCCGGGCAAGCTCGAGGAGATCGCCCTCGCGGCCGCGGGGGACGGCACCGCGCACCAGCGCGCGTCCCGCCTCGCCGCGTACCTGCGCGCCTCCTACACCTTCAAGCCGGGCGCGCCGGGCGGGCACGGCTACGCCGAACTCGCGAAGCTGCTCGTCGCCCCGGGCCGCCGGGGCGGCGGCGCGACGTCGGAGCAGTTCGCCAGCGCGTTCGCGGTGCTGGCGAGGGCGGCCGGTCTGCCGAGCCGGGTGGCGGTCGGGTTCGGGCCGGGCAGCGGCGACCGCGAACGGGTGGTCCGCACCGGCGACGCGGTGGCCTGGGGCGAGATCTACTTCCGGGGCCTGGGCTGGGTGCCCTACGACCCGAACCCGCGCGAGCGTACGCAGGCGTCCCCCCAGACCGGTTCCGGGAAGCGGATCGAAGAAGGCGATGAGCCGTCCGACGGTCCCGATGCCCAGGACCTCGGCGACCAGGGCGGTGCGGGCGGCGGCGGGCGCTCGGGTTCGGGCTCGGGCCCGGAGGGCCTGCTCGTTCTCCCGGCGCTGGTCCTGCTGGCCTTCCTGATCGGGGCGCCGCTGCTGGGCGCGATCCGGTCCCGGCGGCTGCGCCGGGGCGCCGCGCCCGACCGGATCCGGGCGGCCTGGACGGAGTTGCTGGTGGCGACGCGCGTCGCGGGGCTGCCCGTTCCCGCGTCCGCCACCCCGGTCGAGATGGTGGAGCGGCTCGCGCGGGAACTGCCGCGCACCGACCCCGCCCGGCTGCGCAGGGTGGGCCGCCTGGTGAACGCCGTCCGCTACGGGGGCTCGGTCACCCTGGAGGACGCCGCGTTCACGGTCTCGGAGGTCCGTTCCGTGACCGCCGCGCTGCGCCGCTCCCGGCCGCTGCCGCGCCGCCTGCTCTGGTGGTGGGACCCGCGCGCGCCGCTGTGGGCGGCTCAGCCCTCCCGCTTGCCGCGGTGAGTGCAGACGGGCTTGGCGTAGGCGACCCGGTCGACGTCCAGCACGGCGACGACCGTCAGGCAGTACTCCACGCTCGGGTTCAGGGCGAGGATCGTGGCCTTCGCGGTCCCCGCCGGCACGTTGGCCATGGTGGACGGCGTGCGCCCCGCCGGACCGCCGACCACGTAGTACGCGGCCTTGCCGCTGGTGGCGTCCTTCCAGCTGATCTCGATCGAGACGCGGTTGTCGACGATCTGCACCTGGCTCGGGCTGAACTTGGTCTCCGGTCGCACCGCCGTCGGGGTGGACGTGGGCGTCGGCGAGCCCGAGCTGGGCGCGGGCGCGGGGGCGGCGGGAGCCTGCGACGCGGGAGCCCGCGAGGCGGGCGGCGACGCCGCGGGCGGGTCCGCACGGCGCCGGTCGGCCGAGCCTGAGCCCGTCAGGAGGGCGATCACGCTGAACACGACCGCGGCGAGCACGAGCCCCACCAGCGCCAGCAGCACGATCCGGGGGCGCTGCGACTTCGCGGGCTCCCCCTGCTGGGTGAAAGGCCCCTGCGGTTCCGCGAAGTGCAGCGGCTGGTCCGCGAATTCCGTGAGCGGCGCCTGCGGCTCCTCGAAGGGCACGTGCCGGTACGAGGGCTGTGCATACTGCTGCGGGGGCGGCGCCTGCTGTCCCTCGAACGGCATCTGCTCGTAGGTGGACGGCGCCTGCTGTTCCGCGAAGGCCGCCTGCCACTCCGCGAAGGACGCCTGCGGCCCTCCCGGGGAGACCTGCGTTTCCGCCGACGGCGTTCGCGGTTCCGCGAAGTGCACCTGCTGGTCTTCCAAGGGCGCCTGCTGCCCCCCGAAGTGCACCTGCTGGTCCTCGAAGGGCGCCTGCGGTTCCGCGAAGTGCACCTCCTGGTCAGCGAGAGGCACCTGCGGCTCCGGGACGGCGGCCGGCGCCGGAACGGGCTCCGGTGCCGCCTTGTCCCACGGCGACCAAGGCGCGTATTCCCCAGGGACGTCGTGCGGGGGAACGGCGCGGAGCCCTTCCTCCAGCGCCTCGACGAACGCACGCGCCGTCGGGTACCGGTCGGCGGGCTCGCTCGCCAGCGCCTTTCCGAGGACGTTCCCGAGCCACTCCGGCACGTCGTCGCGCGGCACCCGGGGAGCCGCCTCGTCCGGGGCGCGTCCGCCGCCGGTGGCGAAGGGGGCGCGCCCAGCCAGCAGGCCCCACAGGGTGGCGCCGAGCCCGTACACGTCGGCCTGCACGGTCTGCGGACGCCCCAGCAGCGCCTCCGGAGCGGCGAACCCGGGCTCGACGCGGTCCCGGGCGACCGGCGCCAGGACGCCCGGCGCGGTGTGCGCCGCCAGTCCCCGCGCGGTCGCCGGGCCGGTGAGCAGCGGTCCCGCTTCGCCCCGCATGATCCGGCTCGGACGGACGTCACCGTGCACCAGTCCCTCGTCGTGCAGCGCCTGCAGGGCCCGGCCCGTCGCGACGGCGGTCCCGACCGCGTCCGCGACCGGCAGAGGCTCCGGCGGGAGAGCGCCGGCGGGGCAGTACACGGCCACCGTGTACCGCTGCCCGCTCGTGGCGCGGCCGCTCTCCAGCACGCTCACCAGGTGCTCGCTGCGGGAGGCGCGTTCGAGGGCGGCCAGTTCCTCCGCCGGGGTCTCGGAACCGTCGAGCCGCACCCTGACGGCGACCTCGGCGCCGGACTCCTCGTGCACGGCGCGGTAGGTCACCGAGCCGGCGCCGCGACGGAGGATCGACAGCCCGCCGTACCCGGGGAGCAGGCTCGACGAGTCGGCGCGGGGGGCGGCGGCGACCCTCAGCTCGGGCGGGGGGCTGTCGGACGGCCAGGTGAACGTCGTCCCCGCCGGGCCCGGCGCCGGCTCGGACCGGGGGGCGCCGAGCAGCTCCAGCAGCTCCGCCAGGGTCAGCGGCTTCGCAGTCGCGATCACTTCGGGGGCGAAGACGTCGCCGCGCTCGGTGAAGAAACCGTGCACGATCACGGTGTGGCCGCTCGCCGCCAGCCTGTCGGCCAGGAAGGGGACACCGGCCTCCGGAAGGTCCTCCTCGAAGTCCGGCGCGAACATGAACGCCGCCGGGGCGCGGACCCTGCCGCTCTTGGACAGGTCACGCAGCCCGCTGGCGGAGGCGGCGTCGAACACGGCGGGGAAACGACCCGTGGCGCGCAGCCTCTGGGCGAGGTCCGGGTTCCCCGCCACGATGAGGTTCGGTGCGGTGACCATTACCTCGGGCCCCGGACGAGAAGGTCGGACGTCGGCACAGGGACCCTCCTCGCTGACCTGTCGACGAATGTATAGCCCATCCCTTCTAGACGTCCGTGCGCGCCGTCATTGCGCAACCCTCCTCGGGCTCCCGATCCGCCGCTCGATCTCACCAGACGACGGCGGACTCGTCGCCTTCCTCGTCGCCCGGCGCGGCCACGTCGTGGAGCGTGGCGGTCGGGGCCGGCTGACCGGCGTGCATCTTCTGGATCATCGCCTCGGCCGCCGCCTTGCCCCTCGCGATGGCGTCCCGGTCACCGCGCTTCCACCAGGGGGTGAGCCACATCTCGACGGGACGGGCGGTGCCGGCGACGACGGCGGCGCGGCCGAACGGCATCGTCCGCAGCTCCTCGGGGCTGAGGATGTGCTTCCCCTCGTGCTTGCCCACGAGGTCGGCGAGGTCGGAGAGGTCCTTGACCGTGCCGGAGCCGCCCGAAATGATCTTGACGGTGGCGTTGTCCCACAGGGACGCGGCGCCGTCCGTGCCCCACACCCGGCGGGCCTCCGCCAGGGACGTCAGGTAGACGTGCACGCTGATCGAGTAGCCGCCGGACTCGCCCATGTAGGTGGCGAGGCCGCCGAGGGGGCAGATGTCGGCCACCTGGTTCAGCTCGAACGTCAGCGGCGGGTCGAGGCGGCCGCTCGGATTCTTCATCGCCGTGCCGCGCGCGCTGCGGAAGTACTGCTCGATGATGGTCGTGACGATGGGGGCGATGCCGCCCCAGTCGCTCTGCTTCTTGGAGACGAAGTACAGGGTGTTCCGGCCCTGGAGGAACTTCCGGAAGTCGAACTCCTCACCGGGGTCCGGCGTGCAGTCCGCCAGCACCTCGGGCTGCGAGAAGCACGACATGACCTGGATCACTCCGGACCACATGCTCTCGTTCCGCATGTTGAACTCGAGCGCCCCGGTATATCCGGGGGCGGTCCGCCCCTCGCGCTCGCCCTGGCGCAGGATCTCCAGCGCCTCCTCGCCGTTGGCCTCGTAGACCCAGCGCATCACCTCGCGGAAGTTGAGCCGGCCGATCGCGCCGGCGTGCAGCAGGCAGCGGATGATCGTCATGATGCCGCCGAGCAGGCTGCCGCCTTCGTGCCCGATGTCGAAACCGCTCGTCTGGACGAGCGTGCCCGCCCGGACCGCGCACACGTTCGGGTCCTCGCACCCCTGCAGCGGCGACCAGCGCATCCGGTTCGGCCAGCCGGTCCAGTTGAACGGGTCGAAGACGTACACCTCGCCGAACTGCGACCGCACCATGGCCGTGTTGATGAACGTCTCGCGGCGGCTGGACGTGACGATGCAGGGGCCGGGCGCGTCGATGGTGAACGGCGTGACGAAGTGCACGTCCTTCCCCTGGCGCGGCGCCGCGAGGATGATCGCGGTGTCCTCCAGGGACGCGTACAGCTTCCGCCGGGACCTGATGTCCCGGCCGATGTAGAACCCGACGTCCTCGGGCTTCACCGAGCGGGCGGGAACGTTCTGCGTCGACGGCCGGACCTGTGCGGCCTTGCTCTGGACGGTCCGGGCGCTCAGCAGCTTGCGGACCTCCCAGCCGGAGGCGAAGCCCAGCCGCAGCCGGCGCCACGTCCGGTGGCGCCGCCAGTTCAGCAGGAGCCGGATCAGGACGTAGGCGCCGAGGGCCATCGCCAGGAGCAGCACGGCGAGCAGGCCGAAGAAGATCGGGGCCGACCCCAGGGCCGCCGCCGCCGCGGGCGGCCACGCGCCGCGCGGATCGTTCGGATGGCGCACGAGGTTGTAGGTGATGCGCAGGCAGTCCGTCGGGCTGGAATCCGGCCATCCGCCGCCCGAAAGGACCCCGGACAACTGGCCCGCCAACCACGTCAGGAAACTGCTCGCCCCGCCCAGCAGCGCGCTCACAAAGCCAATACCTATGAAGACCACGTAAACGTCGTCGTCGTCATTGCCGGCCATAGAGCCTCCTCAATCGTGATGTCCGGTTCAAGCGGTTCCGACCGCCGACACGCGCCACGGGGCGCTCGGATCCTTGCGCCGGAGGGTGACGAACGCGGTGGCGTGGACGGGGGAGCCCTTCCAGCCGTCCCGGCCGGTGGGCGTGACGGTGATCCCCCATCCCCGGTGAGCCAGCGTGGGCGTGTCGGCGGGGACGTCGCCTTCGGGGGTTCGCCGGGCGAGGCGGACCTTGGCGTAGGCATGGTGCTCGGTCCACTGCCCGGGAACGACGCCGCCGGGCTGGTCGGAGACGGACACCTTGTAGAAGTCGTCCAGAAGGGGCATCGCTCGCTGGTAGGCGTCGCGCTGGCTGTGATCGGTGGTGGAGTCGACGAGCCACATCAGGGTGAGCGCCGCCTTGGACACCGCCGTGGCGTCGTAGTGGTCGAGCCGGGTGAGGTCGGGAAGGCCGCCGGGCACTTTCGGGGACGCGGTCGCAGGCGGCGGAGAGGAGATCGCACTGGTGGGGGCGGTGCTGGGGGCCGGTGTGGCCCGGGGCGTCCCGCAGGAGGCGAGGGCGCAGGTGAGCGCGGCGAGGAACACGATGCGCGGCGGGCGTCCGGGGGCGGCCATGGGCTCCTTCCGAAGGGCGGCGGGCGGATGCGTGCCGCGGCGCGGCCGGGCGGCCCCGTGGTCAGGCAGCACGTACGTCGCCCAGCACGGAGATGTGGACGTGGTCGTAGTGGTTGGCCGTCAGGCCGCCGCGGTCCTCCATCTGCCGCCAGCCCTCGCCGGCCCTGTCGGGGTTCCAGATGTGCTGGCGGTAGATGATGTACATGATGCCGAGGCGCCCGGCGTTGGCCTTGGCCCAGTTGGCGATGTCGTAGCCGAGCTGGACCTCGCGGGCGTTCGGCGCCCCTGAGCTGATCATGAAGTCGCAGGCGCGGCCGAGGGGGTGTTCGCCCCCACCGGGGATGCCGCCGTTGGCGCGGTAGCAGCCGATCCCGCGCGGGACGCCGAACAGGGTCTTGATCTGGTCGCGGACGCAGGCCGTCCGCTTGGTGATGTTGCCTTCGACCATGCCCCCGCCCGCGGGGCAGACCGATCCCGGCTTCCAGTTGCCGCCGTCGCCGAACGAGGCGCATGATGCTCCGGCATTGTTCTGACCGCCGAGGGAGAACTTGCCGCCCGCGTAGCGTTCGGCCCACGACAGCACCAGGTTCACATAGTCCGTGGAATGGTTGTAGGCGAAGATCGCCTTTCTGGTGTCACCGGGCGCGCCGCTGGCGTGCAGATAGTTCGCGGCACTGAAAATTGCGTCCGCCGGGTCGTAGCGGCTCTTTTTACCGTCGTTGTTCCCGTCGACCGCATAAGCGTTGAAGGTGCTCTGCAGGAACTGCATCGGGCCGCCCGCGCCGGCGTAGTTCTCCCCCGAGGAAACGCCCGGAAGTTTGGACCGCCCGTGGTCGGTCTCCACCTTTCCGATTCCGGCGATCAGGTACCAGGGAATGCCGTACTTCGGGCCCGCGGCCTTGTACAGCTGGACGTAGTTGGCGGGAATGCTGTCCGTGGGGGCCTTGGCCGCCGCGGCGACGTTCCGCACGGCTCCGGCGTCGAGGGACCCTCCGGCCTGAGCGCGGCGGTAGACCACCGGCGCCACGGTCGGGCCGCCCGTCCGGCTCGGCTTGGGCGCCGGGCTCAGCAGGTCGGGGCCGTCGGGGTTCGCCGGTCCGCAGGCGAAGGTGGCGCCGGGCGCGAGCATGTTCTGGACCGCCACGAACATCGCCGCGACCAGGAGCGCTGCGATGGCCATCGACCCGAAGCAGCCCGTCCTGAAGATCAGCTTGCCCAGGCTGAAGGTCACCATCGGGGATCATTCCCGGAACAGTTGATGATGTGGCCCTCCCAGATCGGCGGTGACGTCGCCGACCCTCCCGCCGGGGGCGGAGGGCCGAGCCGCCACCGTCGGCGTCCTCTTCGGGCGTGCCTCGCCTGCACGGACCCGCCGACCAAGACAGTGCGGTCAACGCGCGGTGATGCAAGGTGGGTCCTGCGGTCGCGCGCGGGAACGGGCGCCGGGAGACCGCAGGCCGACGGGTTGACGGGAGCGGCGGCTCGCGGACGGTCGGTCCCAGTAGATTGATCTCCGCTGGTGCGGAGCCAGCAGGCCAGAGCAGAGCCGCTCGTGACTTTCCCGGAGGTGGGCACCCGTGGTGCGGGCAACGGAGAGCGGCGGCCCGCAGCGCGGGGGGACCGGCCCCGAGGGGCTGCCGAGCGTGCCGGGCTCGGCATATCCTGTTCGGCAGACCCGACCTCAGCACGAGGGGTATGCTGCCCAAGCGGTCATACCAGCAGAACAAGGACCGGTGCCGAGAAGCACGCTCGGACTGGTCACCTACAACGGACGAGCTCCAGGGATCTGGCTCTCCTCCTGCCATGGGGGAGCCGGCGCCTCCACACTCGCCGCGCTCATCCCCAACAGTGTGAGCGCGGGACGCTACTGGCCGACGCCCGCGCCCCCGGGGCAGTCCCAGGTGCTGCTCGTCGCCAGGAGCCACGCCGCAGGGCTGTGCGCCGCCCAGGCGGCCGTGGCCCAGTGGGCGGCGGGAACCCTCCCGAGCGTCCAGCTGATCGGTCTGGCCGTGGTGGCCGACGCTCCAGGAAAGCGTCCGAAGCCGCTGGCGGACCTCATGCGTCTGATCGCCGGCGGAGTCCCGCGTCTCTGGGACCTGCCGTGGGTCGAGGCCTTCCGCCTCGGCGACCCTCCGGACAAGGTGCGGCTTCCCCCCGCCTACGCGCGTCTGGTCCGCGACGTGGGCGGTCCGGTCCCCTCCTGATCGCAACAGAGTCGCCGCCCTGCGGCGCTTGCCGATCAGTGCGGCCCCCGGACCGTCCAGTACAAGTACAGAACCGTGCTCGGAAGGAGCCCGCCGGTCCAGCGCTGACAGGCGGCGACCCCTTCCAGAATGGGGCCCATCGATCGCGCGGACGGCGGATGCGTCGCGACGCGCGCCGGTGAGCCCCGGCCAAGTCGCCGTCCGCCGACTCCGGCCGGACAGACCCTCATCGCATCATCTCGGAGGACGCGCATGCTCGACGCGACGATCACGTGGACGGCCCACCTGCTCGACCATGCGGCTGCCCTTGCCAGGGACATCCCGAACCCGGGGCAGGGCGAGGCGCCGCCGTTCGCGAACAAGATCGAGAAGCTGCTCGGCTGGGCGGCGTGGGGCGGCCTGCTCGCCTGCGTGGCGGGTTTCGTCATCATCGGCGCCCGGATGGGGATCCAGCACAAGAAGGGCGAGGGGGGCAGTCACCTCGGAAGCATGTTCATCGTGGGCTTCGGCTGCCTGCTCATCGTGAGCGCCGGACTGATCGTCAGAAACCTCGCGGCTTGAGGCCGGCGCCCCGGCACCTCCGCGCAGGCGGCAGGGGCCGCAGGGGCCGGGCGCCCGCGCGCCGGCGCGTGTCGGTCCTGTCCGCCGCGCTGCTGGCGCTGGGCGCCGCCCTGCTCACGATCAGTCTTCTCCCCGCTCCCGCACCGGAGATCGCCCTGGACGGGCAGCGCGGGGCGGCCTCGTTGGAACGCTCTGAACCGGCCGGTCCGCTCGCCGCGGGCCCGGCGCGGCTCGCGGTCGAGGCCCTCCCGGCCGTCCAGGGACCGGGCCGGGTGGCGACCGTCGGCTTCGCGGCGCTGGGAGCGCCCGTCGACTGGGACAAGACGAAGGACATCGAGACGATCGACACCGACCCCGGCGGCAAGCTCCAGTTCGACCCGGAGTCGGGCCGGATCAGAGTGTGCGACACCAACGAAGACGGCCACGTCGCGCGCGGCTACGCCATCCTCGACGGGCGCGAGGTGGCCTTCGTGCACAAGGGCACGAAGGGGCATTGCGACGAGATCCAGATCCCCGACTACAAGCGCAGCACGAACTACCAGTTCAAGGTCTGCATCGCCAGGAGCAATTCAGATCCGGACGGCTACTGCAATACCAGCACCAGCACCCAGTGGCCGAAGGAAGACAAGAAGAACGACTCCTGCTGGGATCTGAAGACCGACGACGAGAAGATCGACTGCGTGGGGGGTGTGGAGGAGTTCTGCAACCAGTGGCAGCACACCAGTGGAATGTTCCCCAAGCAGTGCGAGAAGGACCATTCTGACAAGAAGCCGAACGTTCTGAAGCCTCCCATCGGCAGAAAGCCGGACGTCAACGCCAGGCCCGACGCTTCGCTGCCGCGCGGCCACGCGAAGGGCGTGGGCGAGGTCACCGAACCGATCCAACCCTTGCTCCGCTGGATGATCTGGACGGCGCTGGCGGCATGCGTCCTGGGCTTCATCCTGGTCGGAGGAAAAATGGGGGTCAAGCACAAGAGGGGCGAGTTCGGATCGCACGCCGCCGACCTGAGGTGGGTGCTGCTCGCGTGCGTCATGGCGGGCTCAGGGCTGGCCCTCGCGTTCGTCACCCTTCTGGTCGATGATTTCTGAGAAGAAGGCCCGTCGTGTTTAGGTCGAGCGACTTCGCAATCTCCGCTCCACGCCGTTCAGGGGGTTCGTAATGGACGATCTCCTCAACCAGGCGTGGGCATGGCTCGTCAGTAAACTGCTGGACTGGGCGCTGTCGAGTTTCCAGACGTTCCTCACCTGGTGGATGAGCGACGCCTACAGCGTGCAGATGACCGGCGAACAGGGCGGAGTGCTCTACGGGATCCGCGAGTACAGCAACTGGATGACCGCCGGGGGAGCGTTCGTCGGCTTCCTCGTCGCGGCCTTCCGGATCGCGGTCAAACGCAAGGGCGCGCCGTTCAGACAGGCGATGTCCCAGTTCTTCGAACTGGCCGTCATCGTCCTGACGCTGGCCACGCTGGTCAACCTGCTGAACATCGCCGGGCAGAGGTACTCGCACTGGATCGTCGCGGGCATGGGCCCGAAGAACGACGCCTGGATCGACAACTGGAAGAACGGGATCGATCTCCTCGGCGGAAACCAGGACGACACCTCGTTCATCCTGGCCTTCTTCGCCCTCGCCGCAGCGCTCTCGTCGGCGATCCAGTTCGTTCTGATGCTCTTCCGCAACGGCGCTCTCGTCGTCCTGGTGGGAATTCTCCCGACGGTCGCCGCGGCCCGGTTCACCTCGTACGGAGACGCCGCCTACAAGCGATGCCTCGGCCTGCTGGTCGCCTTCGTCGCGGTCCAGCCGGTCATCGCGACGATCGACGCGAGTGCCCTGGCCCTGATGGCGTCCAAGTACGAGGCCGACCGCCTCGCCGGCCTGGCCCTCGCCGCCGGGTCGGTGTTCGCGATGCCGACGACCATCCGCGCCGTGATGCCCGTGGCCACGGAGGGCATGGGCTTCTTCGGCATCCGCCAGGTCGGCCACTTCACCTACGGCGGTACCGCGGTGACCATGCGCAGGTCGGCGACGGGTCTCTTCACCGGCCTGCTGGCGAGCGGTGGCGGCGGTGGCGGTGGCGGCGGCGGGGCGGCTCCCGCGCCGCGCACCCGCTCCGGCGGCGGCTGGGGCTGGGGCTGGGGTAACAGAGGCGGCGGCGCGGGCGGCGGCACGGGCGGCGGCGGAACGCCCCCCAGGCCGCCCAACGGCCCGGGCGGCGGACCAGGCGGCGGACCAGGCGGTGGCCCGGGCGGTGGCCCGGCCGGCGGACCGGGTGGCGGACCGACGGGTGGACCGACCGGCGGGCCGACCGGGGCACCGAGCGGTGGCCCGAGCGGCGGGCCGGGCAGCGGGTCGGGCAGCGGGTCGGGCAGTGGCTCGGGCAGTGGCCCGGGCGGCGGCGGAGGACCGCAGGGCCCGTCGGGCGCCGACCCTTCTTCCAGCGTCCCGCCGTATGACGTTCCCGCTCCCGACTTTTCCTCCATCGGAGGGAATGGCAGTCAGCCGCCGCCCTACCAGCCCCCCGATTCTGGTTCCTCCTCCAGCGGAGGTACCGGGTACTCGCCTCCGTCCGGGGGCGGTGGCCCGAGCGGCAGCAGCGGAAGCGGAAGCGGTCCCAGTGGCAGTGCGTAGCCGAAGGAATGAGGTGGAGGCGGCGTGACGTCCGACTACCGTGAACCCACGTACGGGAACTGGCGGAAGCCGGTGTCCCCTGGAATCGGGCGGCTGGGACTGGCGGGCACGCTGATCCTCATGGTCGGGCTGATCGTCATCACCCTGATCGCGACGTTGTCGCTGATGCTGGCCCTGCTCGGCGCCGTCGCGCTGGGGGTGGTCATGCTGCCGCTCGTCATCCAGGACGCGCATGGGCGGACCGCCCTCCAGTCGCTCACGGCACGGGTGACCTGGTGGTCGGGCCGCTCCCAGGGGTGGCACCTCTACCGTTCGGGACCGCTGAGCGTCGTCCCGCACGGCACGTGCCGCCTTCCGGGGCTGCTCGCCCAGTCCCGGCTGGTGGAGGGCCGCGACTCCTACGGGCGCCCGTTCGCCCTGGTCGTGATCCCGTCCACGAAGCACTACACCGTGGTGTTCGAGTGCAACGCCGAAGGTGCGGCGCTGGTCGACCAGACCCAGATCGACACGTGGGTCTCCCACTGGGGGCAGTGGCTGGCCTCGCTGAGCTACGAGCCGGGGCTGGTCTCCGCGAGCGTGACCATCGAGACGGCCCCCGACACCGGGACCCGCCTCCGGGAGGAGATCTACGCCAACACCGACCCGAACGCGCCCGAGCTGGCCCGGCAGGCCCTGGACGAGATCGTCTGGAACTACCCGGTGGGCAGCGCGCGGGTCTCCACCCGCATCGCGGTCACCTACGCGGCCCTGCCGCAACTCGGGGGCAAGCGGCGCGACCAGGACGCGATGGTGCGGGAGATCGGGATGCGCATTCCCGGACTGATCTCCGGGCTGGCGATGACCGGCGCCGGATCCGCCCGCGCGCTGACCGCGAAGGAACTCGCCCGCGCCGTGCGGATCGCCTACGACCCGGACGCGCAGAAGGTCCTGGAGGCCGCCGAGGACCAGGAGATCCGCTGGGAGGACGCCGGGCCGGTCGCGGCGCAGGAGTCGTGGGACCACTACGTCCACGACAGCGGCTGCTCCATCACCTGGGGCATGTCGGAGGCGCCGCGGGGCGAGGTGCTGTCCAACGTGATGACGGGGCTGGTGGCCCCGCACCACGACATCGCCCGCAAGCGCGTCACGTTCCTCTACCGTCCGCACGATCCGGCCTCCGCGGCCCGGATCGTGGAACGGGACCGCCGGGACTCGCGCTTCCGCCTCGACGGCGCCTCCAGCGCCGCCCGGAACGAGATCGACGTGATCAAGAGCGACCAGTCGGCCCTCGAGGAGGCCAGGGGAGCGGGAGTGATCCGGTTCACCGTCCTCATCACCGCCACCGTCCGCTCGGCCGAGGAGCTCCCGGTCGCGGCGGCGGCCGTCGACACCCTCACGGGCCCCGCGCGGCTGCGGCTGCGTCAGATGTACGGGTCGCAGGCGTCGGCGTTCGCGGCCGCCCTTCCGCTGGGCATCGTCATCCCCGACCACCTTCAGGTGCCGGCTCTGGTGCGGGAGGCCCTGTGAAGCGCCCCGCCGAACCGGTCCCCGGAGTGGTCGGAGAGCTCCTCGCCGAACAGGACGGCGAGAAGGGCAAGAAGAGCAAGAAGAAGAAGAAGGAGAAGAAGCCCAGGCCCGAGCTCAAGCCCGGGTTCCGGGGGTTCTCCCGCCGCGGCGGGGGCCGGGCCTCCTACGTGGAGATGCCGTCGGAATGGCGCGGGACCACGGTCCAGGTGTGCGGGCTGTGGCCGTTCGGGGCCGGGTCGGGAACGCCGATGGTGGGGGTGCCGCTCGGCCGCGAGCTGACCACCGGCGCGGCGCTGTGCTGCGACCCGATCTCGTGGTTCCAGCGGGCGAACCTGATCCACAACCCGTCGGCCCTGGTGCTGGGCAAGCCGGGGCTGGGCAAGTCGACGCTGATCCGCAGGATGGTGGTGGGGCTGGTCGGGCAGGGGGTGTTCCCCATGGTGCTCGGCGACCTGAAGCCCGACTACGTCGACCTGGTCCGGGCCATGGGCGGGCAGATCATCAAGCTCGGCCGCGGGCTCGGCTCGCTGAACGTGCTCGACCCGGGGGCGACGGCGCACGCGGCGGCCAGGCTTCCCGGGCCCGCGCGGGCCAAGCTGATCGCCGACGCGCACGGCCGCCGGCTGAACATGGTCAGCGCGCTGGTCACGCTGCTGCGCGGCGCGCCGATCGCCGACACCGAGCGCACCGTTCTGAACGCCGCCCTGCGGGTGCTGGACGAGCGCCACCGCGGCGTGCCCGTCCTGCCCGACCTCATCAAGGTGATCGACGACGGACCGGAGCGGCTGCGCGCGGTGACCCTCGCGCGCGGGGACGAGGCGCGGTACCGCGCGGCCGTCGACCCGCTGCACGCCTCGCTGCTCGGCGTCCTGGACGGTCCGATGGGCGAGACGTTCGCGCACCAGACCACCACCGCGATCGAGCTCGACAATCCGGGCGGCGTCTGCATCGACATCAGCGGGATCGACGACGCCGACGCCGAGCTGCAGGCCGCCGTCCTGCTGGCGTGCTGGTCGGACGGGTTCGGCTCGATCGAGGCCGCGCACGCGCTGGCCGACGAGGGGCTCGAACCGCAGCGGCACTTCTTCGTCGTCCTGGACGAGCTGTGGCGGGTGCTGCGGTCCGGGCGCGGCCTGGTGGACCGGGTCGACGCGCTCACCCGCCTCAACCGGCAGCGCGGCACGGGGCAGGTGATGATCACGCACACCATGGCCGACCTGCTGTCGCTGAGCGACCGCGCCGACCGGCTCAAGGCCAAGGGCTTCGCCGAGCGCGCGGGCATGGTGATCTGCGGCGGGCTGCCGCAGGCGGAGATGCCGATGGTGAACGAGGTGGTCCGGATGTCCTCCATCGAGGAGCGCATGATCATCGACTGGTCGACGCCGCCGTCCTGGAACCCCGAGCTCAAGCGGGACAGCGAGCCCCCGGGACGCGGGAGGTTCCTGGTCAAGGTCGGCGGCCGCCCGGGCATCCCGTTCAAGGTGGAGCTCACGTCCGTCGAGCGCGATGTCAACGACACCAACAAGCGCTGGACCAACTCGACCACGAGGCCTCCCGCCCAAGCCGTCTGAGGGCTGTTCGTCCGGCCGGCCGTGGAACATCCTTGTACCGGCGTGATGATGCGCGGCGGATGTGAGGGAAGCCGTGGCGAGACGGACATGGTGGCGGGGCGCGAGCGTCTACCGGCCGCCGCCGCCCGCGCCGACGCTCGTGGACCCCGCCACGTCCGCGGCGGCGGACGGCGTCCCGGAGGAGTGGGCGGTCGGTGACCGCATCCTGGACCTCTACGAGGTCCGCGAGCTGTACGGCGACGGCGGCATGGGGCTGGTCTACCGCGTCCGCCACCTCGGCTGGGACATCGACCTGGCCGTCAAGTGCCCGCGTCCCGGCATGCCGGCGAGCGAGGACCTGGTGCGGCTGTTCGTCCAGGAGGCCGAGACGTGGGTGGCGCTGGGGCTCCACCCCAACATCTGCACGTGCCACTACGTGCAGACGCTGGGCGCGGTTCCGCGGGTCTTCGCCGAGTTCGTCGACGGCGGAAGCCTGCGGCATTGGATCCGCGGGGGACGCCTGTACGAGGGCGGCCCGCGGGCGGCGCTGGAGCGGATCCTGGACGTGGCGATCCAGACCGCCTGGGGCCTGGCGCACGCGCACCGCCTC
>NZ_JBEZJP010000025.1:0-36766 GCF_040653175.1 Actinomadura sp. NPDC048032 | reverse complement strand
CGGCCGGATGTTGATCAACGTCTGCGGCGTGATCGCCTCGACGTCCTGCGTCGTCATCCGCTCCCGGACCACCCGCTCCATACGGGCCAGCCCCAGACGCACCTGGTTCTGGATCAGCTCCCCCACCGTGCGCAGCCGCCGGTTGCCGAAGTGGTCGATGTCATCGACCTCGATCGGCACCGCCACACTGCCCAGGGTCGCCTCCTCCTCACCCGCGTGAAGACGCACCAGATACTCGATCGTGGCGACGACGTCGTCCTCGGTCAACGTCCCCTGGTTCATGTCCAGGTCCAGACCGAGCTTCTTGTTGATCTTGTAACGGCCGACCTTCGCCACGTCGTACCGCTTGGGATTGAAGTACAGATTCTCCAGCAGCGTCTGCGCCGACTCACGCGTCGGCGGCTCACCCGGACGCAGCTTGCGATAGATGTCCAGCAGCGCGTCATCCTGCCCGGACGTGTGATCCTTCTCCAGCGTCACATTGATCGACTCATACGAGCCGAACCGCTCCCGGATCCGCGCCTCGTCCCACCCCAGCGCCTTCAGCAGCACCGTCACCGGCTGCTTGCGCTTGCGGTCGATGCGCACGCCCACGTTGTCGCGCTTGTCGATCTCGAACTCAAGCCAGGCACCCCGACTCGGGATCACCCGGCACCCGTAGATGTCCTTGTCCGACGCCTTGTCCAGCGCCCGGTCGAAGTACACCCCCGGCGAACGCACCAGCTGCGAGACCACGACACGCTCGGTGCCGTTGATGATGAAGGTGCCCTTGGGGGTCATGAGCGGGAAGTCGCCCATGAACACCGTCTGGCTCTTGATCTCACCGGTGGTGTTGTTGATGAACTCCGCCGTGACGAACATCGGGGCGGAGTAGGTCATGTCCTTCTCCTTGCACTCCTCCACGGAGTACTTCGGAGGCTCGAACCGGTGGTCCCGGAACGACAGGGACATGGTCCCGGAGAAGTCCTCGATCGGACTGATCTCCTCGAAGATTTCCTCCAGCCCCGACTGCGTGGGAACGTCCCTGCGCCCGGCCTGGCGAGCCGCCTCGACCCGGGCCTTCCAGCGCTCGTTGCCGACCAGCCAGTCGAACGAGTTGGTCTGCAGGGCAAGGAGGTCCGGAACCTCGAGGGGCTCGTGGATGCGTGAAAAGGAGACGCGGCGGGGACCGGCGGGTACGGCGGAAGCGGTGCGCGAGGCTGCCAACAGGTGTGTCCTTCCGAGGGCTCGCGGCGGACTGGCGGCGCGCACGCCGGACGACTTCACGGCCGATACGGGAGGAGGGGACGTCGAGGCGAGCGCGGAAGGGCAGCATAGAGCAGAATGCAGACAGATGTCCACACCTACTTCAATTGTCAACCTCGATCCCGGGACCAGGATGACACGCTTCCCTCTCCCCCGTCAAGCCGCGCACCCGGAGAAGACCCATGAAAGGAACGTTCGGGTAGTTCGCGGTCAGAAGTACGCCTGACACGCGGATGAAATTCCCGATGGGAGCCGGTCCGTCCACGGTACGGGCGGGCACCGACTTTGGTCGGTGTCGGCGCGCGGCCCCGGCCACTAGCCTCGGCCCGTGAGCGAGACGTTCCACCAGGCGGAGCACGGCGCGCGGCGCCTGCTGTGGTCCGCGGCCTGCGTCGCCGCGGCGGCGGGCGCGCTGGGCGCGCTGACGCTGTGGGGCCGTTTCAGCGCGGACGTGACCGGCGCCGTCCTGACCCTCGACATCGCGGTCGCCCTGGCGAGCTGGCTGCTTTCACCGCTTCTGCTCTGGCGGCCGGTGGGCGTCGCCATGGCGCTGACCATGCTCGCGGCGCTGTCCCCCACCGCCACCCCGGCGGCCAGCATCGGCGTGCTGCAGGTCGCGCAGCGGCGCCCGTTCCGGGTCGCGACGCTGGTCGGCGCGGCGGGAGTCGCGGCGCACGTCGCGCAGGGGCTGTGGCAGCCGAACCGGGGCATCTCCTTCGGCTGGTGGCTGCTGCTCATCGCCCTCGGCTACGGCGCGCTGGTCGGCTGGGGCGCGCTGGCGCGGGCGCGCCGGGAGCTGCTGGTGTCGCTGCGCGAGCGGGCCCGGCGCGCCGAGGCCGAGCAGGGCCGGCGGGTCGCCGAGGCGCGCATGGCCGAGCGGACCCGGATCGCCCGGGAGATGCACGACGTGCTCGCCCACCGGCTGTCGCTGCTGGCGACCTACGCGGGCGCGCTGGAGTACCGGCCGGACGCCCCGCCGGAGAAGCTGTCGCACGCGGCCGGGGTGGTCCGCGCCGGGGTGCACCAGGCGCTCGACGAGCTGCGCGAGGTCATCCTGCTGCTGCGCGCCGAGGACGCCGACGAGGAGGACCGGCCCCAGCCCGTCCTGCGGGACGTGCCCCGGCTGGTGGAGGAGTCTCGCGACGCGGGCGGGCGGGTGGAGCTGCGCGACGAGACGGTCGGCGCGTCCGCCCTTCCGGCGGCGGCCGGGCGCACCGCGTACCGGATCGTGCAGGAGGGGCTGACCAACGCCCGCAAGCACGCCGCGGGACGTCCCGTCCGGGTGGTGCTGGAGGGGCGGCCCGGGGCCCGGCTCGTGGTCGACATCCGCAACCCGCTGCCCGAGGACGGCGCGGGGCCGCTCGCGCCCGGCAGCGGGACGGGCCTGGTGGGACTGACCGAGCGGGTGCGCCTGGCGGGCGGGCGGCTCGACCACCAGGCCGCCGAGGGCGAGTTCCGGCTGCGCGCCTGGCTACCATGGCCCGCGTGACCCGTCCCCTGCGCGTCCTGATCGTGGACGACGACGCCCTCGTCCGCGCCGGTCTGTCGATGATGCTGGACGGGACGGGCGGCATCGCCGTGGCGGGCGAGGCCGCCGACGGCGACGAGGTGCCCGCGGCCACCGACGCGCACGCCCCCGACGTCGTGCTGATGGACCTGCGGATGCCGCGCGTGGACGGCATCACCGCGACCCGCAGGCTGCGGGCCCGCCCGAGCCCCCCGGAGGTCATCGTGCTGACGACCTTCGATTCCGACGAGAACATCCTGCACGCGCTGCGCGCGGGCGCCAGCGGGTTCCTGCTGAAGGACACCCCGCCGGACCAGATCGTCCACGCAGTGCGGCAGGTCGCCGCCGGCAACCCGATCCTGTCGCCGCGCGTCACCCGGCGCCTCATGGACCGCGCCGCGGTCGAGGCCGGCGCCTACCAGCGCGCCCGCGCGGCGCTCGCCCGGCTGAGCCCCCGTGAGAACGACGTGGTCCTGGCGATCGCCCGCGGTCGTTCCAACGCCGACATCGCCGCCGAGCTGTTCATGAGCGTGGCCACGGTCAAGGCGCACGTCTCCAGCGTCCTGACCAAGCTCGATCTGGACAACCGCACCCAGATCGCTCTGCTGGCCCACGACGCCGGCCTCGCCTGACCGGCTCGCCCGCTCAGCTTCACACCGTCCCCCTTGCGCGCCGCCGTAGCCGCATGCCAATCTTGGAACGATCATTCCAAGTTGGGGAGGCGGACCGGTGCCGGACGTCAAGCACTTCGATCCCGACGCCGTCCTGGACCGGGCGGTGCGGCTGTTCTGGCGGCGCGGCGCCGCCGCGACGGGCATCGCCGAGGTGGTGGCCGAGACCGGCGTCAACCGGTCGAGCCTGTACGCGACGTTCGGCGGCAAGCGAGACCTGTACGTGGCGGCGCTGCGCCGCTACACCGAGCGGCAGTCGCGCCCGGTGTTCGACCGGCTCGCCGCCGACGGGCGGGGCCTGCCGGGCATCGCCGCGTTCTTCGACGGGCTCGTCGCCGCGCGGTGCTCCGGCGAGCACGCCCGCTGGGGCTGCATGGTCTCCAACGCCCACGCCACGCAGGACGGGGACGACCCCGACGAGCGGGAGGTGCTCGACGCCCACCATGAGGCACTGTGCACCGCCATGCGCTCCGCCCTTCTCGCAGCCCGCGAGCACGGGCAGCTGCGCGACGACGTGGACGTGGGATCCGCCGCGCAGATGCTGGCGCTGCTCGCCTACGGGGTGAACCTGCGCTCTCGCGCCGGGGCCGGCCCCGGCGAGCTGGCGGACACCGTGGACGCCGCCCTGCGCTCCCTCTCCCCCGCACATGACCAGCCGTGAAGGAGACGACGATGGCCGAGTTCAGCGTCTACGACGAGACCGACGCTCCCGCCGACGCCCGCCCGCAACTGGAGGCCGCCAAGAAGCGGATGGGGTTCGTCACCACGCTCAACGGGGTGATGGCCGAGTCGCCGGAGCTGCTCGCCGGCTACAACGCCCTGTCGGAGCAGTTCATGAAGTCGTCGCTGCCGGGCCACGCCAAGCACACCGTGCTGATCACCGCCAGCGTGCTGAACGGCTGCGAGTACTGCGTGGCCGCGCACTCCACGGTGGCGCTGCGGGCCCGCGTCCCCGCCGAGGTGGTGGAGGCGCTGCGCGCGGGGCGGGCCCTGGACGATCCCGCGCTGGAGGCCGTCCGCCGCCTCACCGGCGCCATGGTCACACGGCGCGGCTGGGTGGACGACGCGGACGTCGAGGCGTTCCTGGCCGCCGGACACACCCGCCGCCACGTCCTGGACGTCATCCTCGGCGTCGGCATGAAGACCCTGTCCAACTACACCAACCACATCGCCCACACGCCGCTCGACCCGGCCTGGAAGGAGCAGGAGTGGACGGCTCCCTCCTGACGGAGCCGCTCACACCGCGGCGGTCCGGGTCCCGGCTTCCCCGGACGCCGTCTCCGCGGCCGGCGCGGGCTTCGCGACCGCGCCGCCGCGGGCCGACGCCGCCACGAGCACGGCGAGCACGACGAAGATCGCGGCGGCGATGGCGCCGGTGAGGTGCAGGCCGGCGGTGAACGCGGCGCGGGCGCCCTCCAGCAGCTCCTCGGCCCGCGCGGGCGGCAGGTGGCCGCCGGCGGCGACGGCGCCGGCCAGGGTGCGGGCCGCGGCCCCGCCGACGTGGTCCATACGGGCCTGGTAGACGGAGGCGCCGATCACGCCGATGACCGCCAGGCCCAGCGATCCGCCGAGGTAGTTGCCGGTCTCCGACATCGACGCCGCCGAGCCCGCGCGTTCGGGCGGGACGGACCCCACCACCAGGCCGGTGCCCAGCGCGAACAGCGGGCCGGTGCCGAGGGCCAGGACGGTGATGCCGGCGATGACGGCCGCGGCCCCGTCCGACACCGTCAGCGGGAGGCAGCCCACCGCCGACACCGCCAGTCCGGAGGCGATCGCGGTGGCCGGGCGGATCCGCCTGGCCAGCGCGGGCGCCGCCATCGTCCCCACCGCGACGCCCAGCCCCATCGGCGCGAACAGCACGGCCGAGGCCAGCGGCGAACGGCCCAGCACGTCCTGCAGGTACTGGGTCACCATCAGGCCCGTCCCCGCCATGGCGACGCCCGCGAGCACCAGCGATACCAGGACGGCGCTGAGCGGGCGGCTGCGCAGCAGCCGCAGGTCCAGCAGGGGGTGTTCGAGCCGGAGCTGGCGCCGGACGAACACGGCGCCGGCGACCGCTCCGCCGGCGAGCGCGGCGGCGGGGACGGCGCCGCGGCCGTCGGCGAGCGTCAGCTGCTTCAACCCGTAGACCATCGGCAGCACGGCGGCCAGGGAGAGCCCGACGCTGAGCGGGTCGACGCGCCGTCCGGCCGACCGGTCCCGGAACTCCGGCAGCAGGAACGGCCCGGCCGCCAGCAGCAGCGCCATGACCGGGACCGCGACCAGGAACACCGATCCCCACCAGAAGCGCTGGAGCAGCAGCCCGGCCAGCACCGGGCCGAAGGCCCCGCCCGCGAACTGGCAGGTGGCCCAGATCGCGATGGCCTTCCCGCGCTCGCGCTCGTCGCGGAAGATGTTGGTGATCAGCGCCAGCGTCGAGGGCATCAGTGTCGCGCCCGCCACGCCCAGCAGCGCCCGGGCGGCGATCAGCGTGCCCGGGCTGGGGGCGTAGGCGGCGACGGCCGACAGGACGGCGAACGCGGCGGCGCCGGCGAACAGCAGGCGGCGGCGTCCGATCCGGTCGCCCAGGGTCCCCATGGTGATGACGAAGCCGGCGACCATGAAGCCGTAGGCGTCGCTGATCCACAGCTGCTCGGTGCCGCCGGCCCCCAGGTCGGTGCTCAGCTGCGGCAGCGCCAGCAGCAGCGCCGTCATGTCCATCGCCATCACCAGGGACGGCAGCGCGAGGACTGCCAGCGCGAGCCACCGGCGCGTCCCGGCGTCCTGCCCGTTGTGCTCCATGTCGTTCTTCCTCTTCGGAGTGGGATCACGTGTCACGGGGTGATCGGAGCGGGTGCGCGGTTCTCGACATCGGTCCGCGGGAAAAAACTGGGAAGGTGTGTCGAAGGCGGCTGAACGGCTCCGACGTCTCCCCTGCGAGGCGCCGCCGGGGCGCCGGGGCGGAGGGGAGACCACCGTGAAGTACATGCTCATGCTGTACGCGTCGCAGCGGGCCTACGACGAGATGGCGGGCAACGTGCCCGAGGGCGAGGCCCTCTGGTCCGGCGAGGAACTGGCCGAGATGCACGCGTTCATGGAGAGGTTCAACCAGGACCTGGTCGAGTCCGGGGAGTTCGTGGACGCCCAGGGGCTGGCCGCGCCCGTCCACACCCGCCGCTTCCACATGAAGGACGGGGCGCCGGCCGTGACCGACGGCCCCTACCCCGAGACGGCCGAGGTCCTCGCCGGATACACCGTCATCGAGTGCGACGGTTTCGACCGCGCCTCGCAGATCGCCGCACGGCTCGCGCAGTGCCCCGGCCCGCGGGCGGCACGGGAGCGGGCGTACGTGGACCTGCGGCCGATCGTCGACGGGCGCGCCGACCTGGAGCCGTGACCGCGCCGCCGGAGGAGGCCTGGGACCTGCTGCGCCCGCTGGCGCCGCAGGTCCTCGGCGCGCTGGTGCGCCGGTACGGGCACTTCGACGCCGCCGAGGACGCCGTCCAGGAGGCGCTGGCCGCCGCCGCCTCGCAGTGGCCGGAGCAGGGGCTTCCCGCCGACCCGCGCGCCTGGCTGATCACGGTGGCGTCGCGCCGGCTGACCGACCTGCTGCGCGCCGAGCGGGCCCGCCGGCGCCGGGAGGACGCCCTGGCCGCGTGGACGCCGCCGGACGCCTGGCTCGCTCCCGGCGCCGACCGTCCGCCGCAGGACGGCGACGACACCCTGATCCTGCTGTTCATGTGCTGCCATCCGGTACTGGCGCCGGACCTGCAGATCGCGCTCACGCTCCGCTCGGTCGGCGGGCTGACGACGGCCGAGATCGCCCGCGCGTTCTTCGTCCCCGAGGCGACCATGGGGCAGCGCATCAGCCGCGCGAAGCGGCGCGTCCGCGACAGCCGCGTCCCCTTCCGGATGCCCGGCGCGGACGAGCGGCCGGCCCGGGTCGCCGCCGTCCTGCGCGTCCTCTACCTGGTCTTCACCGAGGGGTACGCCAGTACGGCCGGGCCGCACCTGTACCGGGGCGAGCTGGCGACCGAGGCGATCCGGCTGGCCAGGATCGTGCACCGGCTGCTGCCCGGCGACGCCGAGGCGACCGGTCTGCTCGCGCTCATGCTGCTCACCGACGCGCGCCGTCCCGCCCGGACGGGTCCGGGCGGGGTCCTGGTCCCGCTCGCCGAGCAGGACCGGAGCGCGTGGAACGCCGAGTACATCGCCGAGGGGGTGGAGCTGCTGTCGGCGGCGCTGCCGTACGGGCCCGCCGGCCCCTACCAGGTGCAGGCCGCGATCGCCGCGCTCCACGACGAGGCCGCCACCGCGCGAGACACCGACTGGCCGCAGATCGCCGCCCTCTACGGGGTGCTGATGGAGCTGTCGCCCAACCCGATGGCGGCGCTCAACCACGCCGTGGCGGTCGCGATGGCTCGCGGGCCGGCCGCCGGGCTCGCCCTGCTGGAGGGGCTGCGGGACGACGCGCGGATCGCCGGGCACCACCGCCTGCACGCCGTCCGCGCCCACCTGCTGGAGATGTCCGGCGACGCCGCCGCCGCGCGGGCGTGCTACCTGGCGGCGGCCGAGCGCACCCACAGCCTTCCCGAGCAGCGCTACCTCCACGACCGCGCCGCCCGCCTGGCGCGGATGGCCGCGGCGCCCGAGCGTCCGGCGGGCCGCTAGCCGCGCAGGCGGGTGACCGTCTGCGGGGTTAGGTGCCGCGCGAGCTCTTCTAGCAGACCGGCGATCTCGGCGACCCGCTGCGGGTCGTCGGTGTCCAGGGCCGCCGCGAGGGCGGCGTCGACGGTGGTGGACCTGACCTCCTCCACTCTGGCGGAGGGCTTCGGGGCGGGGCGGACGCGGACCCGGCGGCGGTCGTCGGGATCGGGCTCGGTGAGGACGGCGCCCGTGTCGCGAAGCCGGGCGACCGCCGCCGACACCGCGCTCTGCGGAAGGCCGGTCCGGTCGGCGATCTCTCCGACGGCGCTGCCGGGGTGCGCGCGCACATCGCTCACGACGATCAGCACGGTCCGGACGCTGGTGGAGTGCCGGCCGATGCCCTCGGTGGGCAGGGCCTCCTCGCCGATCTTCATCAGGGTCCGTCCCAGCAGGAAAAGCTCGACTCCGTCCATGCCGCCAATTTACATCAGATTTGATGCATCAGTCTTGATGTATCAAATCTGATGCTTTACGGTCGTCTCGGACGGCCGAACGGCCCCCCGACCGAGAGGACCTCGCGATGGACACCGCCACGACCCCGACGACCACGGGCATGCTCCGGACCGACGGCGCCGAGCTCTACTACGAGGTGCGCGGCACCGGCCCGATGCTGCTGATCTCCCAGAGCGGCGAGGGGGACGCCGGGCGCAGCACGGACCTGGTCGACCGGCTCGTCGCCGACCACACCGTGGTGACCTACGACCGCCGCGGCCTGTCCCGCAGCGTGCCGGACGACCCCGCCGCCGGGGTGAGCCTGGCCGCCCACGCCGACGACGTCCACCGCCTGCTGGCCGAACTGTCGGACGAGCCGGTGCTCATGCTGGGGTGCAGCCTCGGCGCCTCCATCGGGCTCCACCTGGCCGTCGACCACCCCGGCCAGATCAGCGTGCTCGTCGCCCACGAGCCGGTCACCCCGCGGCTGCTGCCCGCCGACCAGCGCGCACGCCACGAGCGGGAACTGGCCCACATCCAGCGCGTCCACCGGCGCGACGGGCTCGCCGCCACGTTCGCGACGATCGCCGGCGTGCTGGGCATCGACCCCGCCAGCCCCGACGTCGAGCCCGGCCTCACCCGGCACCCCATGACGCCCCAGCGAGCGCGCAACTTCGACTTCTTCGTCGAGCACGACTTCACCGCCGTCATCAACGACACCCTCGACGTCGCCGCGCTCACCGGGACCCCGACCCGGATCGTTCCGGCCTTCGGGCGGACCACCCCGCGCACGGTCTTCGACAGCAGGTGCGCCTTCGCGCTGGCCGACCTCGTCGGCACGGCGCCCCGGGAGTTCCCGGGCGGCCACAACGGCAACACCACCCACCCCCGCGCCTACGCCGCCGCTCTGCGCGCCGCCCTCAGCGCCCCTTGATCTCCCGCTCCGGCCCGGCCGCGGTCACGGGCTCGGCGCGGCCGTGAGGGCGCCGGCGCGGGCAGCGGCGTCCGCGGACGCGGCGGCCCGGTCGGCCGTCTGCTCGTCGACCGGCTCCCCGGTGATGAACAGCCGGTAGTAGAGGGGGGCGACGGCGAGCCGGACGACCTCGACCGCGTCCGTGCCCGCGGGGACCTCGCCGCGCTCGACGGCGCGCCGGACGATGACGGCGGACTGCTCATGGCGCCGGGCGAAGAACGCGTGCAGGGATCGGGCGGCGTCGCCGCTCTGGGCCGCGGCCAGCACGAAGGCGCGCGCGACGGGGCCCTCGACGGGATCGGCGAAGCCGGCCGCGACGAGCCGGGCGAGGGCGCGCAGGTCGCCCGCGAGGGTGCCGGTGTCGGGGATCGGCCACGGTTCGGCGGAGGCGATCCCGAGGGCATCGGCGATGAGGCCGTCGGCGTTCTTCCACCGCCGGTAGACGGTGGTCTTGTGGACCCCGGAGCGGGCCGCCGCCGCTTCGACGGTGAGCCCCTGGTAGCCGTGCTCGGACAGCACGGCGAGGGTCGCCTCCCGGACGGCGTCGCGCACCCGCGCGGTGCGGCCGCCGGGACGGACGGTCCCGGGCCCGGCGGCGGTCACCGCGCGGTCCTGCGGTTCCTGCAGTTGTCCATGCAACCGATGCTAACGCAACAATGATTGCGTTAACTTTGTCCTCGGGCGGAAACAGCAGTGGAGGGACGAGGGGGGACGAGATCCATGACAGAGGGTTCGCACGCCACGATCGAGGAGTTCAGAGTGTCCGGCCCGGACGCGGGGCCTTACAGCGTCGCCGCCGGGCCGGACGGGGCGTTGTGGTGCACGCTCGTCCACGAGGGCCGGATCGCGCGGCTGGCGCCGGACGGGGGCCTGACCGTGCACGGGCCCGTCCCCGCCGGACCGATGATCATCACGGCGGGCCCGGACGGCGCGCTGTGGTTCACCGCGTTCCACGGCGACGCGATCGGCCGGATCACCTCCGAGGGCGAGGTCGCGCGGTTCGCCCTGCCCGCGGGGTCGGGCCCGTGCGGGATCGCGGCCGGGCCGGACGGCGCGCTGTGGTTCACCCGCATGCACGCCGGCGACGTCGGCCGGATCACCGTGGACGGCCGGGTCAGCACCTTTCCGGTGCCGGGAGAGGGCGCGATGCCCTCGATGATCGCGGCGGGTCCCGACGAGGCCCTGTGGTTCACCCTCAACCAGGGCAACGCCGTCGGGCGGATCGCGCCGGACGGGGAGGTCGCCGTCCATCCCCTGCCCACCGAGGGCTCCGCGCCGGTCGGCATCACCGCCGGGCCGGACGGCGCGCTGTGGTTCACCGGCATCGGCGCCGGGCACATCGGGCGGATCACCACCGACGGGAAGGTGACCGAGTTCCCGCTGCCCGACCGGGAAGCCCGCCCGCACGCCATCGTCGCCGGGCCCGGCGGGGACCTGTGGTTCACCGAGTGGGCCACCGCCCACGTCGGCCGCATCAGCCCCGACGGCCGCATCGACGAGCACCCGCTGCCGACGCCCGGATGCGAGCCGCACGGCATCGCGGTCGGACCGGACGGCGCCCTGTGGGTGGCGCTGGAGATCGGCGCGCTCGCCCGCGTCGCCGTCGCCTGATCCGCCCCCGCGGGCCGGACGGTTCGATCCCCGCCGCAGCGTCCGGGAGCGACCGTGGGCGGCATGGGTTCCCCAACGCACGCCACCGAGCCCCCCGCCGCCCCGCCGACCGGCCCCGCGTCCCGGCGCGGGGCGGTGCTCGCGATCCTGTGCGCCGGGATGTTCCTGGTGCTGCTGGACGTGACGATCGTCAACGTCGCGCTCCCCGGCATCGGCCGGGCGCTCGGCACCGGCCTGCCCGGCCTGCAGGGCGTCGTGGACGGCTACGCGGTCGCGATCGCGGGGCTGCTGCTGCGCTGGTGCGCGAGCCCCGCCGTGCCCGGCCGGGCGCGGCGCCGGACCGGGCGGGGATGGTGCTCGCGCCGCTCACCCTCGGCGGCCTGGTCTGGACGGTCATCGCCGCGGGCCACGGCCACCGGGACGGCGCCGCCGCCACCGCCGTCCTCACGCCGGCCGCCGGGACGGCGTTCGTCCTGGCCGAGCGGCGCGCGGCCGCGCCGATGGTCCCGGGCGGGCTGCTGCGGGCCCCGGCGTTCCTCGGCGCCGGCGCCATCGCGCTCATCATGAACCTGGTCACCAACGGGGTGCTGTTCGTGGCGACGCTGCGACTCCAGCAGGCCGGGGACCGCTCCGCGCTGGTCGCCGGGGCGATGCTGCTGCCGATGGCCGTGCCGCCGGCGGTGCTGGCCCCGGTGAGCGGGCGCCTCACCGCCCGGTTCGGACCGCGGGTGCCGCTCGCCGCGGGCGCCGCCGTGGCCGCGGCCGGATCCCTTTCGCTGCTCGGCGCCGGTCCCGGCGGGGGCTACGCGGCGCTGCTCCCGGCGCTGCTCGGCATCGGGATCGGGGACGGCCTGATCGTCACCGCGGTGGTCGCCGCCGCGATGCGCGCCGTGCCCCCGGCGCACGCCGGGCTGGCCGGCGGGTTCAACAACACCGCCCGGCAGGTCGGGACGGCGCTCGGCGTGGCCGTCTACGGGGCGGTCGCCGGTCCGGCGCTCCACCCGGAGTTCGCCGCCGGCCTGCACGTGCTGGCCTGGGCGAGCGTGGCGCTGTGGCTGTGCGCGCTGGCCCTCGTCCGCGTCGTCCCGGCCCGCGGGCGGACGGAAAACCGGTTGGCAGGACCGGCGGTCCGGCCCTAGAACAGTCGCATGCTGCGCAAGTACCCCCGGACCCGGCACATCGCGGGCTCCCGGCTCCAACCGGGTGACCACGACCTGGCCGCCGTGCCGTTCCGGGCTATCGCCGGGCGGTACCTGGTGGTGGAGGAGAAACTCGACGGCGCCAACGCCGGCATCAGCTTCTCCTCCGGCGGCGAGCTGCGGCTGCAGAGCCGCGGCCACTACCTGACGGGCGGGCCGCGCGAGCGCCAGTTCGGGCCGCTGAAGGCGTGGGCGGCGTCCGTCCAGCACGTCCTCCAGGAGCGCCTGCAGGACCGGTACGTCCTGTACGGGGAATGGCTGTACGCCAAGCACACGGTCTTCTACGACGCGCTCCCCCACTACTTCTGCGAGTTCGACGTCCTCGACCAGACCGACGGGACGTTCCTGTCGACCGAGCGGCGGCGCGAGCTGCTCGCCGGGACGCCGGTGGTGTCGGTGCCCGTCCTGCACGAGGGCCCGCTGCCGGACGTGGCCGCGCTGACGAAACTGGCCGGCCCCTCCACGTGCCGCACCCCGCAGTGGCGGGACGCGTTGCGCGCGGCGGCCGAGGCCGGCGGCGCCGACCCCGCCCGCGTCGTCGAGGAGACCGACGCCTCCGAGGAGATGGAGGGCCTCTACATCAAGGTGGAGGAGGACGGGAAGACGGTGGACCGCTACAAGTGGGTCCGGCCGAGCTTCCTGACCGCGATCCTCGATTCGGGCACCCACTGGCAGGAGCGGCCGATCGTCGCCAACGGCCTGGCCGACCCGGAGGTGCTGTATGCGGGTGTTTGAGGAACTGTGCCCGGCACCGCCGCACTGGACCGTCCCGTGGGAGCGGATCCGGGACGTCTTCGGCTGGGTGCGCGACATGGCGGGCGTCCCCCAGGACGCCGTCTACCACGGTGAAGGCGACGTCGAGACCCACACCCGGATGGCGTGCGAAGCGCTGGCGGCGCTGCCGCAGTGGCGCACCCGCCCGGCGCGGGAGCGGGTCCGCCTGTTCACCGCCGTGCTGATGCACGACATCGCCAAGCCGCACTGCACCGCCCTGGACGACGACGGGCGCATCACCGCGCGGGGCCACTCGCGCCGCGGCGACCTGATGGTCCGGCGCATCCTGTGGGAACTGGGCGCGCCGGTCGCCTGGCGCGAGCACGTGGCGGCGCTGATCCGCCACCACCAGGTGCCGTTCTGGGCCCTGGAGCGCCCCGACCTGCGGCAGATCGCGTTCCGCGTCAGCCTGCTGGCCCGCAACGACGACCTGGTCCTGCTGGCGTCCGCCGACATCCTCGGCCGGATCTGCCCCGACACCGAGGAGCTCCTGGAGAACGTCGCCCTGTACGGGGAGTACTGCGCCGAGCAGGACTGCCTGGACGGGCCGCGCGCGTTCCCCTCCGACCACGCGCGGTTCTGGTTCTTCCGCAAGCCCGACCGCGACCCCGGCTACGCCGCCTACGACGACACGCGCTGCACCGTGACCGTCCTGTCGGGGCTGCCGGGCGTCGGCAAGGACCACTGGATCGCCGCGCACCGGCCGGATGCGCCCGTGGTCAGCCTCGACCGGCTCCGCGCCGAGATGGGCGTCGACCCGGCAGGCGACCAGCGTGCCGTGGCGTCCGCCGCCCATGAGCAGGCCCGCGAGCACCTGCGCGCCGGGCGGTCGTTCGTGTGGAACGCCACCAACGTGTCCCGCCAGCAGCGCGAGCTGTGCACCGGCCTCGTCGCCGGGTACCGGGGCCGCGTCGAGATCGTCGCGCTGGAGGCGCCGCCGCGGGTCCTGCGGGACCGCAACCGGGAGCGCCCCTCGCCCGTCCCGGACGCGGTGATCGACCGGCTCGTGCGGCGGTGGGAGACCCCCGACCCGACCGAGGCGCACCGGGTCGACTGGCTCAGCACGGCCTGAGCCGCCCGGCGCAGCCGTCCGGCCCGCCCGGGCCCCGCCCGGTCACCGCGTGTCGGGCTACCGCCACGTTTAGCCCATGCGCACGGGGAACGCCCTTTTCCAGGTTTCGAAACATGGAGGGGGCCTGGAGGCATGAGCATCGTGCGGCAGCAACACGGCGACGGCCAGGCCGGGACGACGGGCGTGCACCGGCAGGACGTCGGGCGCGCACCGGAGTTCCGGGCCGAGCACCACGAGGCGGGCACGGGCGAGCTGGTCCGGCAGGCCGCCCAGCAGGTCTCGGACCTGATGCGGGCCGAGATGCGCCTGGCCGTGGCCGAACTGAAGGACAAGGGCCGCCACGCCGGCACCGGAGCCGGCCTGTTCGGCGGCGCCGGGCTGGTGGCGCTCTACGGGGTGGCGGTCCTGCTCGCGGCGGTCGTGGCCGCGATCGCGGTGGCGCTGCCGGTGTGGGCGGCCGCCCTGATCGTCGGCGCGGTGCTGCTGGCGGTGGCGGGCGTCCTGGCGCTGATGGGCCGGGCGCAGACCAGGCGGGCCACCCCGGCCAAGCCCGAGCAGGCCATGGACGAGGCCAAGCTGGCCGTGGCCGAACTGAAGGAGAGGGCGACGCACCGATGACGATGCAGGGCAAGCACGGCGCCGAGGCGGGCACCGAGGAACTGCGTCAGGAGGTCGACCGGGCCCGGCACGAGCTCGGTGAGACGGTGGAGCAGCTCGCGGCCAAGGCCGACGTGAAGGCCATGGCGCGGGAGAAGGTCGGGCAGGCCCGCGAGAGGGCGCGCGACACGGCGGCGTCCGCGTGGGAGGCCGCGAGTTCGGAGGAGGGCAAGGCGAGGGCGCGCCAGGGCGGCGTCGTCATCGCGTCGGCCGGGGCGGTCGCGCTGGGCGCGGTCTGGCTGCGCCGCCGCCGCACCTCGCGGAGCAGGCCCCAGCTGCGGCTGGGACGCGGCCGCAAGGCGCCGGTGCAGGTGCGGATGCGCACCGGCCAGAAGCGCGCCGTCACGGTACACCGCACCCGCCGGTGAGGACGCACATGAGCAAACGGCCCGAAGCGCCCACCGACCTGCCCGCGCGGTCGTGGTGGCAGACGCTCAAGCGCACCCTCGGCGAGTTCCAGAAGGACAACCTCTCGGACTGGGCCGCCGCGCTCACCTACTACTCCATCCTGTCGATCTTCCCGGCGATCCTGGTGGTGGTGTCGCTGGTGGGCCTGGCCGGCCAGTCGGCCACCGACAGCCTCGTCCAGAACGTCGGGAGCCTGGCGCCGGGCGCCGTCCGTGACCTGCTCGTCAACTCGATCAGGCAGCTGGAGGGGGGCGCCGGAGGAGCGGGCGTCGTCGCGGTGCTGAGCCTCGCGGCCGCCGTGTGGTCGGCGTCGGGCTACGTCGGGGCGTTCATGCGCGCCTCCAACGCCGTCTACGACGTCCCCGAGGGCCGCCCGTTCTGGAAGACGGTGCCGCTGCGCATCGGGGTCACGCTGCTGACGCTGGTGCTGCTGTCGGCGTCGGTGATCGCGGTGGTGGTGTCCGGGCCGCTGGCGCGCAAGGCCGGCGACATGCTCGGGGTCGGCTCGCAGGCGGTCACCGTCTGGGGCATCGCCAAGTGGCCGATCCTGGTGGTGGTGGTCGGCTTCCTGTTCTCGCTGCTGTACTGGGCCTCCCCGAACGCCAAGCGCGGTTTCCGCTGGGTCACGCCGGGCAGCGCGCTGGCGATCCTGCTGTGGCTGGTGGCCTCCGGGCTGTTCGCGCTGTACGTGGCGAACTTCGCCTCCTACAACAAGACCTACGGCAGCCTCGCCGCGATCATCATCTTCCTGGTGTGGCTGTGGATCACGAACCTGGCGATCCTGCTGGGCGCCGAGCTGGACGCCGAACTCGAACGCAGCCGCGCGATCGCCGGCGGGCAGCCCCCCAAGGAGGAGCCGTACGTCGAGTTCCGCGACACCCGCGCGTTCGACGAGGAGGAGCGCCGCGAGAACGGCGTCGAGGACGGTGCCGAGGGCGGCGCCGAGGGCGGCGCCGAGAACGAAGCCGAGGACCGGCACGGGGCGCACCGGCTGTAGGCCGCGGGACGGCGGGACGGGCGTGCGCTACCGGGGAATTACGGGTCGCACAAGACCGAATCCCCTGAATAGGATCATCGCATGCTCCGTCCCGCCTACCCGATCGAGACAGAGCGGCTGACCCTGCGGCCGTTCCGCGAAACCGACCTGGAGGGCCTGTACGCCTACCAGTCCCTGCCCGAGGTCGCGCGCTTCCTGTACTGGGAACCCCGCTCCCTGGAGGAGTCGCGGTCGTTCCTGAAGCAGAAGATGAGCGCCTCCACCGTGGAGAAGGAAGGCGACTGGCTGGTCCTGGCGGTGGAGTGGCGCGAGACGGGCGAGCTGATCGGCGAGGTCAACCTCCAGTGGCGCAGCCGCGAGCATCGGCAGGGCGAGATCGGCTACATCTTCAACCCCGCCTACCACGGCAAGGGGTTCGCCACCGAGGCCGCCGAGGTGGTGCTGCGGCTGGGCTTCGAGGGGCTCGACCTGCACCGCGTCTGCGGGCGGCTGGACGGCCGCAACGCCGCGTCCGCCCGCGTTCTGGAGCGCCTCGGGATGCGCCGCGAGGCGCACCTGGTGCAGAACGAGATCGTCAAGGGCGAGTGGAGCGACGAGGTCGTCTACGCGATGCTCCGCCGCGAGTGGGACGCCCGCGCCGGCAGGTCCTGACCGGCCCCGCCGGGGCGGCGGTCACCGCCCGGCCTGCTCCCCCAGGGACCGGGCCAGGTCGCGGACGTGGCCGCGCAGTTCCTCGGGCCGCCGGATGACGAACGGGAAGCCGAGCCCCGCCAGCATGCGCGCCATCCCGTCCAGGCGTTCGGCGCGCGTGGTCATCACCACTCCCCCGGCGGCCTCGGTCAGCGTCGCCGTCGTGGCGGGGATCCGGTGCCGCGCCTCGCCGAGGGTCGTCTCCAGCAGCACCTCGACCTCGTGGGCGTAGGGCACGCGCGCCAGTGACCGGGTGACGTGCTGGACCGGGTCGAGGTCGTCGGGGGGCTCGAAGCGGGCGGTGCCGGGCTCGGCGGCGGCGACGCGGTCGACGCGGAACGTGCGGATCTCCCCGCTGCGGTGGTCGTGGCCGGTGACGTACCAGCGTCCGGAGTGGAAGACCAGGCCGTAGGGGTCGAGGTCGCGCTCGGTCTCGGCGCCCTGCCAGGACCGGTAGCGCATGCGGACCCGGCGCTTCTCCCGCGCCGCCGCCGCGAGGGTCAGGACGGCGCCGGTGTCGGGCGCGGCGGAGTCGCGGGCGGCGAGGGTGAACCCGAGCGTGTCCCGCAGCGCCTGGACGCGGTCGCGCAGGGTCGCGGGCAGGACGCGCTGCACCTTGGCGAGCGCGCTCTCGGTGGCCTGGCCGGGCAGCCCCACCCGCCGTCCGGCCAGCAGCCCCAGCACCACGGCGGTGGCCTCGTCGTCGGTGAGCATGAGCGGCGGCAGCTTGTAGCCGGGCATGAGCCGGTAGCCGCCGTACCGGCCGCGCTCGGCGACGACCGGGACGCCGAGATCGTCCAGGCGGGCGGCGTAGCGGCGGACGGTCCGCTCGTCCACGCCGAGCCGCCGCGCCAGTTCCGTCCCGCTCATGCGGGGGTTGGCCTGCAGCAGCTCCAGCATGGCCAGGACGCGGGTCGTCGGATGGGACGGCGCGGGGTGTGGCACGGGTCACTCGCTCAATCCGGGCGGTTCTTGTCCGGTATCGACCCTAGCGTGGGATCACATCCACCGAGAGGACGGCTGAACATGGCAGCTGGCAAGGCGACGTTCGTACTGGTCCCGGGGCACTGGCTCGGCGCCTGGGCGTGGGACGAGGTGGCGGCGGACCTGCGGGCCGCGGGCCACGAGGTGCGCGCGGTGACGCCGGCCGGGCAGGCCGAGCGGGCCGCCGAAGCCGCGCCCGGGACCGACGTCGGCGGGCAGGTCGACGACCTGGTGCGGCTCATCGAGGACGACGACCTGACCGGGGTCGTGCTCGTCGCGCACAGCGGCGCGAACATGGCGGTCACCGGCGCGGCCGACCGGATCCCCGAGCGCATCGCCCGGGTCGTCTACGTCGACACCGGTCCCATGCCGTCCGGCCTGGCCGGCATCGACTTCCACGACCCCGCCTCGCGCGCGGAGCTGGAGAAGGCCGTCGCCGAGCGCGGCGACGGCTGGAAGCTCCCGGTGCCGGCGTTCGATCCGGAGCAGGATCCGGCCAACCTCGCAGGCCTGACCGGCGAGCACCTGGCCGCGATGCGCGAGCGTGGGACGCCCCAGCCGTTCGGCACCGTGACGCAGGCGCTCACCCGCCCCGACCCGGTGCCGGCCACGCCGCGCACGCTCATCGCCTCCACGATCCCGCTGGCCGCGGTCAAGCAGATGGGCGAGGGCGGCCACCCGGTCTTCTCGATGATGACCGGGCCCGGCTGGACCTACCACGAGCTGCCGACCGGGCACTGGCCGATGCTCTCCCGGCCCCGCGATCTGTCCGCGCTGCTGGCCGGGGCCGCCGCCGGCGGGGCCTGAATCACTCACTTCTCCACAGCCGCGCCGGGAAATCTTGTAACCCGCCCGCGTAGATCATTTCGGCCGGGGCGAGGACACTCTGCGGAAGTCGCGCGGCCGCGGGGGTCGGGCCTGATCCGCGAGGTGAGCCTTGCACACGACACCGGCCGTCCGCCGCCGACCGCACCGGGTGGCCTGGCGGCGCTCGCTGGCCTCCGGGGCGATCACGGTCGTCCTGGCGGCCGGCCTCGGCGCGGTCGGCGCCGGACCCTCCCAGGCGCTCGCGGGGCCGGTCCGGGCGGACGACGGGGCGCGCATCACCGCGGAGAAGAAGATCGCCTCTCGCGAGGTCGACGTCGCCATCGACTCCCCCGCCCTCGGCAGGGCGGTCAAGACCCGCATCCTGCTGCCGAAGAACTGGACGCGGAACTCGACGGCGACGTGGCCGGTGCTGTACGCCTACCACGGCGGCCAGGACGACTACACCTCCTGGACGCGCAACACCGACATCGAGGCGTGGGCGGCCAAGTACAACGTCATCGTCGTCATGCCGGAGGGCGACAACGGCTCGTACACCGACTGGTACAACTACGGCAAGGGCGGGACGCCCAAGTGGGAGACGTTCCACACCGCCGAGGTGCGCCAGCTGATGGAGCGCAACTACCACGCGGGCGCGCTGCGCGCGGTGATCGGCAACTCCTCCGGCGGCGCCGGGGCGATGTCCTACGCGGCGCGGCACCCGGGGCTGTTCAAGTACGCGGCGTCGCTGAGCGGGATCCTGTCGATGCGCTCGATCGGGATGCCGGCGCTGCTGATGTTCACCAACGCGGGCAACGGCCAGGACCCGTTCGCGATCTGGGGCGTCCCGTGGTCCGACGACGCCAACTGGGCGGCGCACGACCCGTACTCGCTGGCGCCCAAGCTGCGCGGCACCGGCCTGTTCTTCTCGGCGGGCACGACCGGGCGCCCCGGTCCCGGCGACCCCGACGTGGCGCCGTGGGACATCGGCCTGCTCAGCGAGATCGCGGTCGGCGCGAACAACCGGGACTTCCAGAAGCGCCTGGACCAGCTGAACATCCCCTACACCGCCCACATCTACGGCGACGGCCGGCACAACTGGCCGGCGTGGGTGCGGGAGGCGAGCGCGGTGTGGCCGACGCTGATGAAGTCGATCGGCGCGCGCAAGGTGTGACGCGGGCGCCCCTTGGAACGAACCCGGCCCGGTTCCGGTGCGGCTGCGGCTGCCGCCTCGGAACCGGGCCGCCGCGCGTGCGGCCCGGTCCAGGGGTCAGTAGCCCAGGCCGTGCCCGAACGGGTAGAGGACGGTGCCGGGTTCGTCGCGGGCCGGGACGGCGACGGGCAGCCGCCCGCGCGGGTCGAGCTCACCGAACAGGACCTTGGCGGCCGACCGCAGCGCCTCGGCGGTGTAGGAGTAGGTCGCCAGGTAGGTCGTGACCTCGGGGAACCAGGCGATGTCGTAGGGGTCGCGGACGGCCACGACGACGACCGGCCTGCCCGTGGCGAGGAGCGCCTTGACGAGGTCGCTCTGCCCGGGCCCGTTGTGGCCGGGCTCCTGTTTGACGTCCCAGGCGCGGTTGGTGACGGCGACGACCAGGTCCTGGTCCCGGGCGGCGGCCACGGTCTCGTCGATCTGGGCCTGGCCGGGGCTGAGGCCGGTCTGCCGGATGGTGGTGACGGCGCCGCGGCGGGCGATCTCGGTGCCGAGGGACGCGGTGGTGGACACGCCCCATCCGGTGACCAGGACCTTGCGGCCGCCCGGGCGCAGGGGCAGGATGCCGGCGCCGTTCTTGACCAGGGTGGTGGTGCGGTCGGCGGCGCGCTGCGCGGCGGCCAGGTGCTCGGGGGTCCCGACGACCTGGCCGATCCTCGACTCGTCGGCGTAGGGGTCGCGGAACAGGCCGCGCCGCTGCTTGAGCTCCAGCACCCGGTAGACCGACTCGTCGATGCGCTTCTCGGTCAGCTCGCCGGACTTGACGGCGTTGACGACGGCGGCGAGCTGGCGGGGGAACACGCCGTTGCCCTGCGCGTCGGCGGGCGGCTTCAGCAGGACGTCCACGCCGGCCTTCAGTGCCAGGACGGGGATGTTCTCGTCGCCGTACTTGTCGCGGACGCCCTGCATGTCCAGGGCGTCGGTCACGACGACGCCGCGGTAGTGGAGGCGGTCGCGCAGGATGCCGGTGAGGATGGGCCGCGAGAGGGTGGCGGGGTCGCCGGAGGGGTCCAGCGACGGCACGACGATGTGCGCGGTCATGATGGAGTCGACGCGCTGCTTGATCGCGGCGCGGAACGGGGGCAGGTCGAGCCGCTCCCATTCGGCGCGCGTGTGGTCGATGTGCGGGACGCCGGTGTGGCTGTCGGTGGTGGTGTCGCCGTGCCCGGGGAAGTGCTTGACGGTCGGGGTGACTCCGCCGGCCCGGTAGCCGCCGATCTGCGCGGTCACCATGTCCGACACCAGGGCGGGGTCGGAGCCGAAGGACCGGACGCCGATGACGGGGTTGGCCGGATTGACGTTGACGTCGGCGTCGGGCGCGTAGTCCTGGTTGACGCCGACGGCGCGCAGCTCGCTTCCGGTGATGCGGGCGAGCGCGCGGGCGTCGCCGGTGCTGCGCCCGGCGGCCAGGGCCATGCTGCCGGGCGACTGCGTCGCGGGCGGCTGGACGCGCGCGACGATGCCGCCCTCCTGGTCGATGGCGATCGTGGCGGGGACGCGCAGCGGCTGCGCCGCGGCGGCGCGCTGGATGCCGTTGGAGAACGCGGCGAGCTGCTTGGGGTCGGTGACGTTGTCGCCGTAGTAGATGAAGCCGCCGGGGTGGTAGCGGGCGACGACCTGCGCGGCGTTGTCGACCCCGTACAGCCTGCGGTTGGCGGCGACGTCGGCGGGTTCCGCCGTGGTGGCGCTCTTGCCGTAGACCTGCAGGACGAACAGCTGCGCGGCCTTGTCCTGCAGCGACATCGACCGCAGGATCCGCATCAGCCGCGGATCCTTGCCGGCGTGCGGCGCGGCCTGCGCGGCGGACGCGTCCACGCCGCCGAGGCCGGTCACCGCGACGGCTCCGGCCGCGAGGCCGGCGAGCCACCGGCGGCGGCGCGTGCGGGGACGGTACATGACGGCTCCCTCCCGCCCCCGAGCTGGCTGATGATCAAGGTTCCTCCCGGCACGGTAACCGCGGCGGGCGGCTCCCGTCCACGGCAATGCTCGACGATCCGCCCAGGACGCGGCCCCGATCCGGTAAAGCGTCAGCGCCGCAGCCACCGCCACCAGCGGCCGGGGGGCGCGTCCGGCTTGGTCAGGGGGTGCTCCTCCACCTCGTAGCGGCGCACGTACGCGGCGGTGAACGCCTGGAGGCTGGCGCCGAGCGGGATCGCCAGCAGCACCCCGATGGGCCCGGCGACGGCGGCGCCGGCCAGGATGAGCCCGAACGCCACCGCCGGGTGCATGTCGAGGGTCCGGGCGGTGATGCGCGGCTGCAGCAGGTAGTTCTCGAACTGCTGGTAGGCGATGATGAACAGCAGGAGCCACAGGGCCGTGCTGGGCGACTTGGTCAGGGCGATGAGCACCGGCACGGCGCCGGCGAGGTAGGTGCCGACGGCGGGGATGAACTGCGAGACCACGCCCACCCACAGCGCCAGGGCCGCCGCGTACGGGACGCCCAGCCCGGCCATGGCGGCGTAGTGGGCGATGCCGGAGATGAGGGCGAGCAGTCCCCGGGAGTAGATGTAGCCGCCGGTCTTGTCGACGGCGATCTCCCAGGCGCGCAGGACCTCGCGCTGGCGTCGCGGAGGCAGCAGGGAGCAGACCGTCCGGCGGAACCGGGGGCCCTCGGCGGACAGGTAGAAGGTGAACAGCAGGACGCCGAGGGCGTTGAAGACGACGCCGACCGCGGTCGTGCCGAAGCCCCACACGTTCGCGGCGAGGTCCGACAGGTGCCGCGACAGCGCGTCGGTGACGGTGGGGAGCCGCTGGAAGACGGTGCGCTGGGACAGGTGGGTGCCGAAGGTGGCGTTCACCCATCCGACGAACCGGCGGACGTAGCCGGGGAATCCGCTGATCAGATGGTTGGCCTGGGCCGCCAGCAGCGATCCGATGCCGCCGAGGAACCCGGCCAGCAGCAGCCCCACGACCGCGAACATCGCCGCCGTGGCCACGCCGCGGCGCCATCCGCGCGCGGCGAGCCAGTTCACCGCCGGCTCGATCGCGAAGGCCAGGAACAGCGAGATCAGCAGGAGCAGCAGCAGTCCGCGCAGCCGCTCCAGCAGCCACAGGCCCGCCAGGAACGCCAGCACGCTCCCGCCGGCGAGCGCGAACGCCCGGGGCAGCCACGGCGGCATCTGGCGCGACCGCTGCGCGGCGGGCTCGGCGTCGTGGTCGGCGGCGGGGTCGTGGGGAGGGTCGGCGGCCGGTTCGTGGGCGGGCGTGGCGCCGGGCGGCTCGCCGGGCGTCTGCGGCATTCCTGCACGTTAACGGCGTCCGGGCGGGCATTCCGGGCGTCCCGCACCGCGGCATGGGCAAGCTTTGCCGGGATTTCAGCCCCGGCGCGCCCAGGCCCCCGCTCATGCCGGCGCGCCGTCATTTCTCGGTGACGGCGGTCAGTTCGGTGAGGAGTTCGCTGGCCTGGACGGCGTCGAGGGCGCCGGTCACGTGGACGCCGATCGTGACGATCTGGTCGGGGTCCCGGTGGCCGATCGCGACCGCGGGCTCGAAGCCGAGCCAGGCGGTGGCTCCGCCGGGCAGCGAGCGCGACATCCCGCAGACGATGCCCGCGTCGGCGGGCATCTCGTGCTCCCAGCCGTCGTGCTCCAGGCGCAGCAGCCGCCCGAGCGGGACCTCGGCGCCGTCGAAGCGGGCCAGGTGCCCGGTCCGGCGTTCGTCCTCGGTGAGGGCGTGCAGGGGGCGGTCCAGCTGCGGGAACGGCTGGGCGATCTCGTAGTCGGCGAACACCTGCGCCCAGGCGGCCAGGTCACGCGCGGGCAGGTCGAGGCGGTGCGCGACGCGGACGTGGGCGGCGCCGTCCAGGACGAGGACGTCGTCGGCGCAGTCGGCGAGCGTTCCGTCCTCGGCGACCCGGAAGGCCGTGCCGTCGCCGGTGAGCCACACCAGCCGCCGGACGATGTGGCGCAGCAGCGGGTGGCCGGCCAGGAGCCGCTGGAAGTCGGGCGCGGTCCACTCACGCCGCTGGACCATGGCGGTCTCCAGCCTGCGCACCTGCCCGGCCGCCACGGCGCGCACGTCCTTGCGCAGCGCCGCGAACCGCTTGTAGGCGGCGGGCGCCAGGTCAGGGTCGTCCTTGGCGCCTGGCTTGGGCAGGGTCTTGCGTGGTCTGCCCGTGTCGTCCAGGACGTAGGGCCGGAGCAGCTCGTCGAAGCCGACGGTGAAGCGCCGGGGCCCGTAGTCCAGGACGAGGGTGCCAGCGGAGTCGAGCCCGAGGTCGGGCACGAGGCGGTCGGCGAGTTCGTCCTGGGTGAGCCCGAGCCCGCCGGCGATCTGGTCGATCTTCTGGCGGGCGCGTTCCCTGAGGGTCTTGAACCGCAGTTTCTGGGAGATGCCGTGCAGGTGCATGAGGGCGACGTCGGTGCCGATCTCGGCGAGGACGTCCAGGCCGGCGGCGGCGTTCTTGTGGCGGCTCCGGCCGGGCCACTCGCGGATCAGCGGGGTGAGGCGGCGGGCGGCCTCGTCGCCGCCGAGCAGGCCGAGCTGGGTGAGGGCCCAGCCGTCCCCGGCCGGGTGCCCGGCCGCCTCCCACCGTTCGAACACCGCCCAGGAGAAGGCGGCGAGCGACTCGGGGTCGCAGGCGCTCCGCACCTCGGCGAGGTCGGGGCGCCCGCCGCCGGGGACCTCCAGCGCGAGCGTGAGCAGCAGCGCGCGCGTCGCGGCGGCCGGAAGCGCCCGGTCGCGCTGGACGGTCAGGATCTGCGGCAGCAGCGCCGGGACGGCCCAGCCGCCGATCGTCGGGGGGCGCGGCGGGACGAGGTCGAGCGGGTCGGCGGTCATCAGGTCGGCGATCGCGGCGGCGGCGCGGTCGCCGTGGACGCGGACGGCCTCGACGACCGCGTCCGCGCCCTCGTTCCCGGCGATGTGCAGGAGCGCGAGCCGGGCCGCGCCGCGCTTCCGTCCGGCCGGGCCCAGCGCGGCGGGGACGAGGAGCAGCGCGGCGGCGATCCGGTGACGGGCGAACCAGGCGTGCGCGACGGGCCGCGCCGACTTCAGCCGCAGCGCCCAGTCCGCCATGAGCGCGGCGACGGCCGGGGTGAGGAACGGCAGCAGGACTTCGCCGTCGGAGGCGGGCGCGTCCGCGGCGGTCTTGATCAGCAGCGGGACGGCGTCCAGTTCGTAGCGGGCCGCGATCTGCTTCTTGTGCCAGGTGAGGGGCGGGTCGCCGGCGGCCCACTCGGCGAACAGGGGCCGCACCAGTTCCTCGGGGCCCTCGGAGAACAGCTCCAGCGTCTGCCAGTAGGCGAGCCGCCCCGCCTTGTGGTCCAGGATCCTGGCGGCCCAGTCGTCCTGGTTCCGCCGCAGGCCGGAGGCGGACCACGACTCGCGTTCGCCGCGCGCCCAGCGGACGGCGTCGACGTCGGGCGGCACCAGACCCTCGATCATCACGGTGCGGTCTTCGCGCGGGCGGCGGCTCCAGGGCGGGTCGGCCAGGCATGCGGGCAGCTCCCGCGCCGGCGCGTCGGGGACGCGCGCCCGGCGTGCTTTCCCCTCGCGGGTGAGCAGGCGTTCCTCCAGAAGTTCGGCGGCGACCTTGGCGGGTTTGCCGGCGCCCGCCACCGCGCCGCTCAGCAGCCGCGCCGCCCGCGCGGGGAACCGTTCCGCCGCAGCCGCCAGCGCGGGCCTGACGCGGTCTTGGTCGGCGCGCTCCACCAGGGCCTGGAACGCCTCGTCGGTGGGCAGGACCGCCAGCGCCTGGGCGGTGTTCCTGCGGACCTTCGCGCTGGACACGGTGTCGTAGGCGTGCACCAGCAGCGGCGCGAGGGCCGCGCCCACGCCGTCCACGGCGGTGGTCACCAGTTCGGCGTTCCCCGCCTGCCAGCCCAGGTCGCCGAGGCGGGCCAGCTGAGCCGGGGAGGCGACGGAGCACCACAACATCCAGGAGTACATGTGGGCCGGGAGGGCGCCGAGTTCGGCCAGAGACTCCTCGACCCAGTCTTGGCGGGTGGGCGCGAGGTAGGCGGTGACGGAGCGGAGCAGGGCGTTGTCGCGGCACTCTCCCATGCGCGCGACGGCCCGCTCGTACTCGGCGTCATCCGCGGCTGCGAGAACGGCCCGCATCCGGAGCAGCGCACCGCGCGTCACCCACCAATTGCCGTACTGCTCTTGCGGGTCCCGCAGCCGGATCCACGCCTCGCTCCGCTCACCGTTCTCGATCCACCGCCACGTGGGCTCGGCCTTGATGAGACCGGTGACGGCGGCGGCGGCGAACGCGGCCCCGCGCTCGGCGCACCACGCGTCCACGAGCCAGGTGTGGGGATCCTTCTTCCAGGGCTCCTTGCGGACGGCGATCTGCCCGACGACCGCGGCGCCGAGCGGGTCGTCACCGCCGCTCAGATACCGCCGGGCCGCCGCGACGAGTGCGGGTTCGCTCTGAGGAGTGCGGAGCACGTCGTCGATGTCGGCCGACTGCGCGCGGATCTTCCCGGCGAGCGCGTCGCCCGCCGCCGGGTCGAGCCTGAGCGCGGTGCCGGGCGTGCCGCCCCGCCGCGGATGCAGCCTGCGCCGCCACGCCGCCGGAATGACCAACGTCTCCTCGTCCATGGCGCCTCACCGTAGGACCCGGCTCCGACAGGCCGGGCGCCCATCGCCGCTCCGACGCCGATCAGGGGGCGAAGGCGCGGAGGGCGGCGTCGACGAGCGCGTCGGCGTACTCGGGGGTGAGCGGCCCCGACCGGTGCAGCCAGCGCTGGGTGAGCGGGGCGTACAGCACCTCCAGCACCAGGTCGAGGTCGGCGTCCGCGCGCAGCTGGCCCGCCCGCTGGGCGCTGCGCAGCCGTTCCTTCTTGGCCCGGTCGAGGGGGTCGGCCAGCTTCTCGCGGTACAGGGCGGCCAACTCGGGGTCCTCGATGATCTGCGTGTTCAGCGCGCGGAGAGGCGCCTCGAACCGCGGGTCGGCGAACTCGGCGACCGTCGCGCGCATGACGGTCTTCAGATCGGCCTCGACGTCGCCGGTGTCGGGCAGCCGGACGCCCTCCTCCCCCTCACTCAGCGCGAGGAACCCCTCGAAGACCACCGCGCCCTTGGACGGCCACCAGCGGTAGATGGTCTGCTTGCCGACGCCCGCCCGCGCGGCGATGGCCTCGATCGTCACCTTGGGGTACCCGACTTCGGAGACCAGTTCGCGCGCGGCGGCCAGGACGGCCTGCCGGGACCGCTCGCTGCGCCGTGCGGGATCGGGTGTTCTGGTACTGGACACGGCCGGGAGTATACCCCTAACGAGACGAGACGGTCCGTCTTGACAACGAGGCGGCCCGCCCCCATACTCGCCAAGACGAGACGAACCGTCTCGTTTCTTGTGATCGAGGAGGGGTGCATGACGACCGCCCGCGTATGGTTCATCACCGGTGCGTCGAGAGGCCTGGGCCGGGCCTTCACCGAGGCGGCGCTCTCCGCCGGGGACCGCGTCGTGGCGGCCGCGCGCGACCTCTCCCCTCTCGACGGCCTGGCCGCCGGCCACCCGGACCGCCTCGTCCTGCTGCCGCTGGACGTCCGCGACCGCGCCGCCGTGCGGACGGTGGTGGATCGGGCGGTGGCGGCCTTCGGGCGGCTGGACGTCGTGGTGAACAACGCCGGCGCCATGCTGTTCGGCATGGTGGAGGAGGCCACCGAGGAGCAGATCCGCGACCAGTTCGACGTCAACTTCTTCGGCGCGGTCTGGGTGGCCCAGGCCGTGGTGCCGCACCTGCGCAGGCAGGGATCCGGCCACATCCTGCAGGTCACCACGATGGGGACGGGCGGCGGGATCGCGTCCGCCGGGTTCTACGCGGGGAGCAAGAGCGCGCTCGACTCGCTGAGCCAGGCCCTGGCGATGGAGGTGGCGCCCTTCGGGATCAAGGTGACGATCGTGCAGCCCGGCGGGTACGGCACGGAGCTGTTCACGCGGGGCACCACCGCCACCCGGCCGCTCCCTGAGTACGAGCCGCTGCGCGTCACGTTGGCCGAGATGTGGGGCGAGGACGCCGGACCCGACCCGAGCACCGCGGCCCCGGTGGTCATGGAGCTCGCCGGTCTGGACGAACCGCCGCTGCGGCTGATCGTCGGCTCCGCCTCCTACGACATGGTCCAGCAGATGGACCGGGAACGCACCGAGGAGTACCACGCCTGGGAGCACCTCAGCCGCAAGGCCCCAGGCTGACTCCCGATCCCCGCCCGCACCGACCGGAAGGAGGTGGCGCTCTGCGCGCCCCTGCCCAACTCTCCCTCGACCAGATCACCAAACGCTACGGGACCCGCGCCGTCCTGGACCGCGTCTCGCTCACCGTCAGGCCCGGCGAGCGGCTCGGCGTCATCGGCGACAACGGGTCCGGCAAGTCCACGCTGCTCAAGCTCATGGCGGGCGTCGAGCGTCCGGACGGCGGCGAGGTCGTGGCCGTCGCGCCCGGCGGGATCGGATACCTGCCGCAGTCGCTCGCGCTTCCGCCGGAGGCCACCGTCGCCGACGCCGTGGACCTGGCGCTGGCCGGCCTTCGCGATCTCGAAGCCCGGATGCGCGCCGCCGAACGCTCGCTCGGCGCACCGGGCGCGCCCGAGCGGGCGAGCCTGGACGCCTACGCGGAACTGGTGGCGGAGTTCGAGGCGCGGGACGGCTACGAGGCCGACGTCCGCGTGGACCTCGCGCTGCACGGGCTCGGGCTGCCCGGACTCGACCGGAGCCGCCCGCTCGGCACGCTGTCCGGCGGCGAGCGCTCCAGGCTCGCCCTCGCCGCCACGCTGGCGTCCTCCCCCGAGCTGCTGCTGCTCGACGAGCCGACCAACGACCTGGACGACCAGGCCACGGCCTGGCTCGAACGGCGCCTGCGCGCCCACCGGGGCACGGTCGTGGCGATCACGCACGACCGCATGTTCCTGGAGCGGGTGACCACCGCCGTCGTGGAGGTCGACGGAGGGCGGGCGCGCCGCTACGGCGACGGGTACGCCGGCTTCCTCGCCGCCAAGGCCGCCGAACGCGCCGCGCAGGCGCGGGCCCACGAGGAATGGAGGACGGAGCTGGACCGGCATGCCGCGCTGGTGACCGCCAACGCGGGCCGGCTCGCCGAGATCCCGCGCAGGACGGCCAAGGCGGGCATGGGCACCGGCGCCTGGCGGGCGCGCTCGCGCACCCACGGCGCCGCCGGGCGCATCCGGCAGTCCCGGCAGCGGCTGCGGTGGCTCGCCGACCACCCCGCGGCGCCCCCGCCCGAGCCGCTGCGCTTCACCGCCGTCCCCGCCGCCCCCAGCGCGGCCGGAGGCGAGGTGGTAGCGCTCGACGGCGTGGTGGTGCCGGGGCGGCTCCGCCTGGAGTCCCTGACCGTCCGCGCCGGTGAGCGGCTTCTCGTCACCGGCCCGAACGGAGCGGGCAAGACCACCCTGATGCGGGTCATCGCCGGAGAACTGCGCCCGGACGCGGGCGAGGTGCGCCGGACCGGACGGGTCGGGTTCCTCCGGCAGGACGGGCCGGTCGGCGCAGGGCACCGGACCGTGCTCCAGGCCTACGCGCACGGACGTCCGGGCACTCCCGACGAGTACGCGGACGCCCTTCTCGCCCTGGGCCTGTTCCGGTCGTCGGACCTGGGCCTTCGCCTCGGGGAGCTGTCCCATGGGCAGCGGCGCCGGGTCGAGCTGGCGCGGCTGGTGAGCGAGCCCCGGGACCTGCTGCTGCTCGACGAGCCGACCAACCACCTGTCGCCCATGCTCACGGAGCAGCTGGAGGAGGCGCTGGCCTCCTACCGGGGCGCGCTCGTGGTGGTCACGCACGACCGGCGCCTGCGCGCCGCGTTCACCGGCGCCCGTCTCGAACTGGCCGAAGGACGCCTGGCCTCACCGGTCGGCTAGACCCTGCCGGACGAGCGGTCCGGCTCAGTTCGCGGGAGCCGACCCCACCCCGATCTCGTCCAGCTCGGCCAGGTCCTCAGGAGAGAGGGAGAGTCCCGCGCCGGCGACGTTCTCGCGCAGATGCGCCGTCGATGACGTGCCGGGGATGAGCAGGAGGTTGGGTGATCGCCGCAGCAGCCAGGCCAGTGCGACGGACATCGGCGCCGTCTCCAGCCGGGCGGCGACCGCCGAGAGCGCCGAGGACTGAAGCGGGGTGAAGCCTCCGAGGGGGAAGAAGGGCACGTACGCGACACCGTCGGCGGCGAGCCGGTCGATGAGCGCGTCGTCGTGGCGGTGGGCGAGGTTGTACATGTTCTGCACGCACACGATCGGCGCGATGCCCCGCGCCTCGGTCACCTGCTCCTCGGTGGCGTTGCTGACGCCGAGATGGCGGATCAGGCCCTCCCGCTGGAGTTCGGCGAGCGCGCCGAACGCCTCGGCGAGCGAGCCGGGCCGGGGGCCGGCCTGGGCGCAGACGCACATGACCCAGGTTCTCGAGAACCGCGAGATCTACGACACCCGTCCCTCCTGACCGCCCGCTCTTTGCCGGAACCGCAAGGTTTCGTGCCGAGTCGCGGCTCCTCTGCCGAGACTGGCGGCGGGCCCACCGCGGGCCCGCCGCCCGGAGAAGAAGGAGATCACCGTGCCCAGCACCACGCGCCGCGCCCGCCGCCGCGACACCCCGCCGCCCCGCACCGGAGGCGGCGAGGCCGAGACCCTGCGCGGATTCCTCGACTACCTGCGGGCCTCGGTCGCCGCGAAGGTCGAGGGCGCGCCCGAGCCGCGGGTGCGGGCGGCCGCGGTGCCCTCGGGCACGAACCTGCTGGGCCTGCTCAACCACCTGACCTTCGTCGAACGGTCGATATTCCTCGGGGAGGAGGTCGCCGACTGGCAGGCGACGTTCCAGGCCGCGGCCTCGGACGGCGTGGACGAGATCGTGGCCCGCTACCGGGAGGCCGTCGAGCGCGCCAACGAGGTGCTCGACGGGTGCGCCGACCTCGGCGCGCCCGTTCCCCGGCCGGGACGTCCCGCCCCCAGCGTCCGCTGGGCGCTGGTCCACATGATCGAGGAGACCGGCCAGCACGCGGGCCACGCCGACATCCTCCGCGAGCAGATCGACGGCGCGACCGGGCGCTGACGCCCCGCCGGCGTCGTCGCTCCGCGGCTCACAGCGCCAGGATCGCGAACAGCACCCCGCCGATGACGTGCGCGGCGACGGTCACCACCAGCGCGACGATGAGCAGGTTCTTGGCCACGGGGTGATCGAACTGGGAGCCGCGCGGGCCGCGCCGGTCGGAGTTCCTCAGGGCCTGCTGCTCCAGCTCGTCGATGGAGGGCAGGAAGGACGGTCGCTTGATGGCCATCGGCCTCTCCTTCAGTGCGCCAGGATGGCGAACAGGACGCCGCCGATGACGTGACCGGCGACGGTCAGCGCCAGCAGGGCGATGAACAGGTACCGCGCGGTGGGGTGCCCGAGCTGTCCGCGCTCGCGCACCGGCGCGAGCTCGGCCTGACGCCGGGCGATGCGCTCTTCCAGCGGGGCTCGGCGGAACACGACACCTCCATTGCCTACCAACAGTTGGTACACAAATCATTGCTGTACTCTTTATAACTGGCAGGTGCCCCCGAAGACATCCCTCTGGAGGACTCGTGGCCAGTGATCTGCGCGACATCGCCAACCCGCTGGCACTGGAGAACCAGGTGTGCTTCGCCCTGGTGGTGGCCTCGCGCACCGTGCTGGCGCACTACCGGCCGATCCTGGAGCCGATGGGGCTGACCCATCCGCAGTACCTGGTGATGCTGGCGCTGTGGGAGCACCGGCAGCTGTCGGTCAAGGAACTCGGCGCCCTGCTCCAGCTCGACCCCGGCACCCTGTCGCCCCTGCTCAAGCGGCTGGAGGCCGCCGACCTCATCCGCCGCGAGCGCGACAGCCGCGACGAGCGCCTGCTGGCGGTCACGGTCACCCCCGCCGGGCAGGCCCTGCGGGAGCGGGCCGAGAAGATCCCCGCCACCATCATGGAGCGCCTGGGCATGAGCATGGACGAGTTGCAGGACCTCCACGGCACCCTGACCCGCGTCATCGCCGCCGCCGGCGAGCAGGACTAGAGCCGCACACCGCGGGCCGTGCGCGGCCGCGGCGGATCCGTCACGTCCGTCGCCCGGCGGGCACCGGCCGATCCGGGCTCACTCAGCCGTGACCCGACGTCCCGCCGGTGGCATCGGTTCAGGTGGTGCCGTCGGGCGCGCGGCCAGGGGACGGGTAGCCGTGCCGGTCGAAGGCGTCGGCCAGCCGCCGCCGGTCCAGGTCGCAGTCGTGGCGTGCGAGCTCCTGCCCGTCCCGGTCGAGCACGATGAGCTTCCCGCCGGCCAGGAGCGCCTGGCCGATCTCCTCCGACGCGAACTCCTGTCGCTTGTCTTTGCTGGTCAGGATCACGCGCTCGTCCGACACGGTCACCGTCAGGGCCTCGCGGCAGCCAGGTATGGGCCGCGGCCCATACCCAGACCAGTTCGACGAGCCCCGCGATGACCGTCCCGCCGACGATGCAGACCAGCATGACGACCAGCGGGGAATCGGCGACCACGCTGACATCGGTCTTGGGAGACGTCGGGCGTTGACGGGAGTCCATGACGGCAAGCCTGCCGTCGTCCGCGGCGCCGCGGAGCCTCCGATGGTCGACTCCCCCGCGACCAAGGTCGCGGCCGATCCGACCGGTCAGCGGCCCTCCGGCAGCGCTTCGGCCGACAGGGATCATGAACGGTCTTTCGCATACGGCGATGTATGCGGATACGGTGATGTATCTTGGCGCCATGGCACGGGAGACGCGCGCCGAGCGCCGGCAGCGCACGCGCGAGGAGCTGGTGGAGTCGGCGATGCGGCTGTTCGCCGAGCGCGGGGTCGCCTCGACCTCGGTCGAGGCGATCGCGGAGGAGGCCGGGTACAGCCGGGGCGCCTACCACAGCAACTTCGAGACCAGGGACGAGATCCTCGACGCCGTGGTCGCCCACGTGGTCGGGAGCGTGGGGCCGGAGCTGGTCGCCGTGCTGCGCGGCCAGGGCGGTGTCCTGGACCGGCTCGCGGCCTATGTCCGCGGCTTCCTTCTGTACTGCGCGCGGCGGCCGGTGGAGACGCGCGCCCTGGTCGCGGTCGTGGCGCACCGCACCGCGAAGGCGGCCGGGGGCTACGAGGAGCTCGTGGCGGCGTCGCTCTCCGACGTCGTCGCGCTCCTGGAGGAGGGGCAGCGCAGCGGCGAGCTGCGCCGCTTCGACCTGGTGATGATGGCCTCGATGCTGCGCCGCACCCTCGACGCCGAAGGACTGCGGGTCGCCCACGGCGCTCCCGTCGACGCCGTCAGCGACGAGCTGATCGCCACATTCGTCCGAGCGACGCGCTCGGCCCCCTGATCGAGAGGCTGAAGTCATGCCCGTGCGGACCTTCCGCGAAATGGTGCTCCGTGAACGCCCGACGGGCGGGATCACCCCGGGCACGTTCGCTGAGCGGCGCAGCCCCATTCCGGTACTCGACGACGGCGAGGCCCTGGTCGAGGTCGTCTGGCTGGGCATCGACGCCACTCAGCGCACGTGGCTCAACCCCGGCGCCACCTACACGGCGCCGGTCGGCATCGGCGAGGTGATGCGCGGCAGCGGTGTCGGGCGTGTGGTGGCCTCACGGAACCCGGCGCTGCCGGAGGGGCAGTGGGTCTACGGCGACCTCGGCTGGCGGGAGTACGTCGTGGCGCGCGAGGGCGGCCTGTTCGGGGTCAACCCGGTGCCGGAGGGGATCGATCCGCGTCACATGCTCACCGTCTTCGGCGTCAGCGGGCTGACGGCGTTCGTCGGCATGTCCGCCGTCCTGGACGTCACCGACGCGGACACGGTGCTGGTCACGGGCGCGGCGGGCAGCGTCGGCTCCCTGGCCGGGCAGATCGCGCGGCTTCTGGGCGCCCGGGTGATCGGCACCGCCGGCTCGGCCGAGAAGGTCGCCTGGGTGAGGGAGGTCGCGAAGTTCGACGCCTGTGTGGACTACCGCGCCGAGAGCGTGCCTGACGCGTTGCGCGAGTTCGCGCCCGACGGGCTCACCGCCGTCTTCGACAACGTGGGCGGCACGCTGCTGGAGAACGCGCTGGATCGGCTCGCTCTCCGGGCGCGCATCGCGCTGTGCGGGTCGATCTCGTCCGGCTACACGGCCGCGGGATACGGCGCGGGCCCCGCCAACTACATGCAGCTCGCGTTCCGGCGCGCCCGCATGGAGGGTTTCGTGTTCTACGATCATCAGTCCGTGTTCCCTGAGGCGCTCTCCCGCCTCGCCGGCTGGGTCTCGGCGGGCGACCTGCGCTGGGCCGAGGACGTCATCGACGGCCTCCCCCACGCCCCGGCCGCGTTGCAGCGTCTCTTCGACGGCGCCAACCTCGGCAAGCAGTTGGTCAGGGTGAACGCCGCCGAAACGAAGGTGGACTGAATGACCGAGGTCAAGCAGGTGCTCCAACAGCAGCTCGACACCGCTTGGGCGCTCCTCGACTACCACGTGCGGCAGTGGCACGACGACGACCTGTTCTGGGAACCGGCGCCGTCGCACTGGACCATGCACCGGGTCGAGGGCGGTTGGGTCCCCGACTTCGCCGACGTCGAGCCCACTCCCGTCCCGGCCCCGACGATCGCCTGGCTGACCTGGCACATCGGCTGGTGGTGGTCCACGGCACTCGCTCATCTGAAGCAGACCGGCGTCCCCGCACGCGAAGACATCGCCTGGCCGGGCACGTGCGCCTCGATCACCGAATGGCTGGGAGAGATCCACGAGGCGTGGCGGACGGCGCTGTCGGCCACCGACCGCCTCGACGACCCGTCGGCGTTCCCCTGGCCCGAGGAGGCGGGCCGCACCGTCGCCGACATGAGCGCGTGGGTGAACATCGAGCTCACGAAGAACGCCGCCGAGATCGGCCAGCTACTGATCATTCGCCGCGCACGACACTGACCGGCGCACCGTTCACTGCGGACCTGCCGTGTCGTCGGACCGGCGGCAGACCGCGTCCCGGAAATCTCTTCGAAGAATTCCGGGACGCGGTGTCGGATCGGGGCGGAGGCGTTCGTAGCAGGGGTGAGGCCGCCCGCGAGGGGCGGCGCCGAGGCGAGGAACAACGAACATGAAGCTGACGACCATCACCCAGGTCACCGTCGACGGAGTGGTGCAGGGAAACGGCGGCGCGTCGGACGAGGACCGCAGGAACGGATTCGAGCGCGGCGGCTGGGCCCTGGGGAAGGGCGACGCCGAGACCCACGCGCTCATCAACCGGACCTACCGGCGCGCCGAGGCGTTCCTGTTCGGGCGGCGGACCTACGAGCTGTTCGCCGGCTCGTGGGGGAAGCTCACGGTCCAGGACGCCCCCGCCTGGGCGTCCGTCGTGGAGGCCCTGAACACACGGCCCAAGTACGTGGCGTCGACCGGGCTCACCGACCCGGCGTGGTCGGACACGACCGTCCTGTCCGGAGACGTCGCTGCGGCCGTCCGGGAGCTGAAGGCCAGGCCGGGCGGTGAGCTGCAGGTGCACGGCAGCGGCACCCTGACCCGGTGGCTGCTGGAGAACGACCTGGTCGACGAGATGACCCTGATCACCGTCCCGGTGGTCGTCGGCCAGGGCGCGCGGCTGTTCCCGGACGCGGGGCGCGATCTCGCCCTCGACCTGGTCGAGTCGCGGGTCGACTCGAAGGGCGTGACGATCCAGGTCTACCGGCCGGCCGGGCGCCCGCGGTACGCCGCGGCCTGAAGTCCCCGCCCATCGAACGGCGCCGTCACGGCGCCACAGGAGATGATCTACACATGCGGTATCTGGTCTCTGTGATCGATGACAAGAGCAATCCCGGCAGCACCGACAGGCAGCCCGCCATCAGCGCGTTCAACGAACGGCTGATCGCCGAGGGCCACTGGGTCTTCGCGGGCGGACTCGCGGACACCGACGCGGCCACGGTCGTCGACAACCGGGGCGAGGAGGCGGTGTTCAGCGACGGGCCCTTCGTGGAGTCGAAGGAGTACCTCGCCGGCGTCTGGGTGTGGGAGGCGCCCGATCTGGACGTGGCGCTCAGGCTCGCCGCCGAGGCGTCGAGGGTCTGCGACCGGAAGATCGAAGTGCGGCCGTTCCAGTGAGCGACGTCCAGGAGGCGATCACCCGCGCCCACCGCGCGGAGTGGGCACGGGTGGTCGCCGCCCTGACCAGGCGCTTCGGCGACCTCGACATCGCCGAGGAGGCGGCGGCCGAGGCGTTCGCGACCGCCGTGCAGCGGTGGCCGTCCGACGGCGTGCCTCCCAACCCCGGCGGCTGGCTGACCACCACCGCCAACCGCAAGGCCATCGACCGGATCCGGCGCGAGAACAAACGCGACGACAAGCACGAGGAGGCTCAGAGGGTGTACGACGACGACCCGCCCGAGCCCGTCGGCGCCATCGACGACGACCGCCTCCGGCTGATCTTCACCTGCTGCCACCCGGCGCTGGCGATGCAGACGCGCGTGGCGCTGACGCTGCGCATGGTCGGCGGCCTGACCGTGCCGGAGATCGCCCGCGCCTTCCTGGTCGCCGACACCGCCCTGGAGCGGCGGATCACGCGCGCGAAGGCCAAGATCAAGGCGGCTCGCATCCCCTACAGGGTGCCGTCCGCCGAGGACCTCCCGGCGCGCCTGACGGGCGTGCTCGCCGTCCTGTACCTGGTGTTCAACGAGGGCTACCTGGCGACCGGCCCCGGCGCCGGTCCGGTGCGCCACGACCTGACCGCCGAGGCGATCCGGCTCACCCGCCTGCTCCGCGCCCTGATGCCGGACGACGGCGAGGTGGCCGGGCTGCTGGCGCTGATGCTGCTCACCGAGGCGCGCCGCACCGCCCGGGTCTCGGCCGGCGGCGAGCTGGTCCGGCCGGGTCGAGCAGGACGTCGGCGTCCAGCAGGGGGCAGACGGGCAGCGTCCCGGAGGGCAGGGCGACGAGCGTGACCTCGTCCGGGAGCGGCCA
>NZ_JBEZJP010000024.1:0-37253 GCF_040653175.1 Actinomadura sp. NPDC048032 | reverse complement strand
GTGGCGGGACCGTGGCGGCGCGGGCTCCCGGAGGCGCGAAGCGCAGCGGCGGAGCGGAGGACCCCGGTCAGCAGCCCCTACCGGGAGGCTTGGGGGGTGCTTGTCAGGGGGGCGGGTGGCGTGATCGGGTGTCATGTCCCAAACTGGCGTTGGGTGCTGATGACGCGGAGGGGAAACCGGTGATCGATCGCTCGCACGTCCAGGCCGCCGCGGAGCGTGTCGCGGGACATGTCCGCCGCACGCCGATGGTCGAGGTCGAGCCGGGGCCGCTCGCGCCCGCCGCGCGGATGTGGCTGAAGCTCGAACTGACGCAGCACACGGGGTCGTTCAAGGCGCGCGGTGCGTTCAACCACATCCTGGCGGCGCGGGAGGAGGGGCGGCTTCCCGAGACGGGGGTCGTCGCGGCCTCAGGCGGGAACGCCGGGCTGGCCTTCGCGCACGCGGCGGCGCGGGCGGGCGTCCCGGCCGAAGTGTACGTGCCGGAGACGGCGCCCGCGGTGAAGGTCGCGCGGCTGCGGGCCCTCGGCGCCGCGGTCGTGCAGGTGGGCACCCGGTACGCCGAGGCGCAGGACGCCGCGACCAAGCGCGCCGCCGACACCGGCGCGCTGTTCTGCCACGCCTACGACCTGCCGGAGGTGTGCGCGGGCCAGGGCACGCTCGGCCTGGAGGTGCTGGAGCAGACCGGCGGCGAGGTCGACACGGTCCTGCTGGCGGTCGGCGGCGGAGGGCTGATGGCGGGCGTCGCCGCCGCGCTCGAAGGGCGGGCGCGCGTCGTCGGCGTCGAGCCCGCGACGATCCCCACCCTCGAACGCGCCCTGCACGCCGGACGCCCCGTGGACGTGGAGGTGTCGGGGATCGCCGCCGACTCCCTCGGCGCTACCCGGGCCGGCGAGATCGCGTTCGCGGTCGCCTCCCGTACTGGGGTGCGTCCCGTCCTGGTCACCGACGAGGCGATCATCGAGGCCCGCCGGTTCGTGTGGCAGGAGTACCGCCTGGTCGTCGAGCACGGCACGGCCGCCGCCGTGGCCGCGCTGCGCGGCGGCGCCTACCGGCCGTCCCCCGGGGAGCGCGTCGTGGTCGTGCTGTGCGGCGCCAACACCGACCCGTCCGACCTGGCCTGAGCCTCCGGCGACCGGCCGCGTCTCACCCGGCGGCGCGCAGGGCCTGGAGCGGCAGCAGCCGCACCTGCGCGGCGGGACGGACCGTGCCGGTCGCGGGGCGGCTGCCGCACAGGGCCTCCACCACGTGCGCGGCCAGCGCGTTGTCGATCGGGTGCGGGACGGGCGTGCCGCCGGCGCTGAGCTGCTGGTACTTCATCAGGTTGAAGGCCAGCGAGATCTGCCGCTCGCCTCCGGCGGAGGACAGGGACTGGGTCCCGGCGCCGAAGACCGCGCCGTCGTGGCCCCAGAACGTCCCGCACGGTAGGTCGAGGGAGTAGAGCCCGAGGCCGTAGTTCATCAGGACGTTGCCGTCCGCGTCCTTCACCGGGATGGTCCGCCGCATCTGCGCCAGAGCGTCCGGCCCGATGAGGTCGCCGGTGAGGAGCCTGCGGTAGAAGCGGTTGAGGTCGTCCATGGTGGAGACGAGCGCGCCCGCCGTCCAGGCCCAGCTCATGTCGAAGGTGCTGTAGTCGCGGGGCGGCGTCACGTGCTGGTACAGCGACTCGTACATCCGCGGGTGCGGGCCCGCGATCCAGGGCGAGGACGGGAAGTAGGTGTGCTTCAGCCCGGCCTTGCGGATGACGTTCCGGGTGATGTACTCCTCCGCCCTGGTCCCGGTCACCTTCTCCAGGAGTCTCCCGGCGATGACGTAGTTGGTGTTGGAGTACGACCAGCGCTCGCCCGGCTCTCCCGTGCGCGGCGCCCGCAGCCCCCAGGCAATGAGCTGCTCGGGCGGGACGTCCCGGAACCGGTACTCGTCGAGACTGTCGGCCGAGAGCTCCCGCAGCGAGGGGAACGCCGGGGCGACGTAGTCGCCGATGCCGCTGGTGTGGTCGAGCAGCATCCGCACGGTCGTCTGCTCGCCGGGGCGTCCCGGGATGAGGCCGGGCAGGTAGCGGCCAACCGGGGCGTCGAGGTCGACGCGGCCCCGCTCGACCTGCTGGAGGATCGCGGTGGCGACGAACGACTTGGTGATGCTGCCGACCCGCTGGCGCATGCCCGGGGTGACCCGGCGCCCCGTGCGCACGTCCGCGACGCCGGCCGCGCCGTCCCACGCCGTGCGGCCGTCCCGGACCTCGGAGAACAGCCCGTACATCCCGGCGTCGTGCGTGGCGTCCAGGGTGGCCCGGAGCTTGGCGGGATCGAACGGGACGGTGGGCGGCTGCGCCGTGGCGATCACCGACGGGCCCACGTCCGGCCCGGCCGCCGTCGCCGCGACCTGGGCCGTCGCCAACGTCAGAACGAGCGCCGCACCCGCGGCCGCTCCCCTGGCGACGCCGCGCCTCGCCAGCCGTCCCAGCCCTCTGGCCATCATCCCCGTCTTTCCGCGCCGACCGCGCCCCCGAGGGGGCTTTTCTAGATCATCCACTCTCTCATCCCGAGGGTGGAAGCGGTCCCAGAGCCACCAAAACGGGTCGCTCACGACACCCGGGACTGGACGGCCGCGACGCCGGGGCTTGACATCGGCTTCCCGGTTTCCTATAACTGGAGTTGCAAGTTTCCTCTTGTACGAGGAACAGGTAATCGGCGCACGCCAGGCGCCGAGGTCTTCGGAGGTGATGTCCGTGTTGCTGACGTCGATCGACCCGTTCGTGCAGGAGTTCGAGCGTCAGTTCGACCGCGCGGTCCGCCAGGCGGCCGGCCAGGGCAACGGCGCCGCCATGGCGATGGACGGCGTCCGCCGCGCCGACGACGTCGTCCTGCGGTTCGATCTGCCGGGGGTCGACCCCGGCTCCATCGAGGTGACCGTCGACCGCGGCGTGCTCTCGGTGACCGCGCGGCGCGAGGAGGAGTTCGGCGAGGAGGAGCGCGTCTTCGTCCGCGAGCGCACCATGGGCTCCTTCACCCGCCGGGTCTACCTGTCGGAGCACCTGGACGCCGAGGCGATCGAGGCCGCCTACGAGAACGGCGTCCTCGCCGTCCGCATCCCGGTGCTGGAGCGGGCGCGGCCGCGGAAGGTGGCCGTCCAGCAGTCCGGCGCCGGCCAGAAGGCGATCAGGAGCTGACGCGCGACGTCCGGGCGGCCCCGGCCGGCGCGGCTCGTCGAAGGCCGTGCCGACCGGGGCCGCCCGCATCGTCCGGCGGTTCGCCGGTACCGCGACGGCGCCGAGGAGGCCCCCCATGAACCTGCCGTTCGACGACGAGCACGCCGCGCTGTTCACGGTGGGACAGGTGGCGCAGATGCTGGACGTCCAGCAGGCGTTCCTGCGCCGCATCGACGACCACCGGGTCGTCTCCCCCCAGCGCTCGACCGGCGGCCAGCGCCGCTACAGCCGCCACGAGATCGGCCGCATCCAGGAGGTCGTGTCGATGATGGGCGAGGGCATGACGCTGCCCGCCATCCGGCGCATCTTCGAACTCCAGCACGAGGTCGCCGAACTCACCCGGGAGCGCGACGAACTCGCCCGGCGGCTCGCCGGAGGCCGCGACTCCACGGCCTGACGCCCGGGCGGGCGCGCGGGCGCCGCGGACCTCCCCGGCGCCGGCCCGGCCGGCGGCTCAGCCGAGCAGGTCCGCGAGGGTCTCGCGGCGGGAGGGGTGGCGCAGCTTGTGCATGCCCTTGGACTCGATCTGCCGGATGCGCTCGCGCGTCACCCCGTAGACCTTGCCGACCTCCTCCAGGGTCTTCGGCTCGCCGCCCGACAGCCCGAACCGCAGCGAGATCACGCCGGCCTCGCGCTCGGTGAGGGTCTCCAGGACGGCGTCGAGGCGCCCGCGCAGCATCGAGGTCGCCACGACGTCGGCGGGGTCGCCGCCCTCGGGGTCCTCGATGACGTCGGCGAGCTCGCCGTCGCCGTCCTCGCCGAGCGGGGTGTGCAGGGACAGCGGCTCGCGGGCCTGCCGCCGCAGCCACTCGACCTTCTCGGGCGTGACGTCGAGCTCGACGGCCAGTTCCTGCGAGGTCGGCTCGCGGCCGAGGTCCTGCATCATCCGCCGCCGGACCCGCGTCATCCGGTTGAGCACCTCGACGACGTGCACGGGGATGCGGATGGTGCGGCTCTGGTCGGCCAGCGCGCGGCTGATCGCCTGCTTGATCCACCAGACGGCGTAGGTGGAGAACTTCAGGCCGCGGCGGTACTCGAACTTCTCCACGGCGCGGATCAGGCCGAGGTTGCCCTCCTGCACGAGGTCGTTCAACGGGAGGCCGTGGCCCATGTAGCGCTTGGCGAGCGACACGACGAGGCGCAGGTTGGCCTCGACCATGTGCTCCTTGGCGCGGACGCCGTCGGCGGCGATCCACTCCAGGTCCTGCTTGTCCTGGAGGCTCAGTTCGTCGCCCAGGGTCATGAGGCGCTCTCGGGCGAACAGGCCGGCCTCGATGCGCTTGGCCAGGTCGACCTCCTGCTCGGCGGTGAGCAGCGCGGTGCGCCCGATGCGGGACAGGTAGTCCTTCATCGGGTCGACGAGGTTCACGGTGGAGCGGGGGGATGCGCTCGGCGCGTGGCTGGCGTTCAGGGCTGTGTCCTTTGCTCGTCCGGCGGCCGGGAGGGAACGGTCACCCGATCTCGGTACCCGTCAGGCTCGCGAGCCAAACTTAGATCCGACCTAAGCTTATGTCGGGAACGAACTTAGGTCGGATTATGAGAGGATGGCGGCATGGGACTGCGGGAGATGAAGAAGCAGCAGACGCGCCAGAGCATTTCGAACCACGCGACCCGCCTGTTCCTGCGGCACGGCTTCGACCGGGTGACCATCGCCGACGTCGCGGCGGCGGCCCAGGTGGCGAAGATGACCGTCACCAACTACTTCCCCCGCAAGGAGGACCTGGCGCTCGACCTGCACGAGGTGTTCGTGGCCTCCCTGGCGCGCACGGTCGCCGAGCGGGCGCCGGGCGAGTCCGCGCTGGCCGCGTTGCGCCGGGGGTTCCTGGAGGCCGTCCGGCGGCAGGACGCCGTGATCGGCTTCTCCGGTCCCCCGTTCGCCCGGATGGTCGCCGAGAGCCCGGCGCTGGTGGCGCGGCTCCGCGAGTTCCACGAGGAACGGGAGGAGGCCCTCGCCGCCGTCCTCGCCGAGGAGACCGGCGCGGGCCCGGACGACGTCCTGCCCCGCCTCGTCGCCGCGCAGCTCGGCGGCGTCCACCGCGTCCTGTTCCAGGAGGCCCTGCGCCGCAACGTGCGCGGCGAGACCCGCGGGGAGATCGAGGCGGCCCTCGCGGAGTCCGCGAAGACCGCCTTCGACCTGCTCGAACCGTCCCTGGGGAGCTATGCGACGCGTCCGGCCCCCGGAGGACGGAAGGCGCCCTAGGCGCCGTCCTGGATGACCAGGAGGAGGTCGCCGGCCTGGACGGGCGTCGCCTCCGGGACGGCCAGCCGGGCGACGGCGCCCGCGACCGGGGCGGTGATGGCGGCCTCCATCTTCATGGCCTCGATGGTGGCGACCACGTCTCCCGCGGCGACCTCGTCGCCCTTGGCCACCCGCAGCGTCACCGAGCCGTCGAACGGGGCGGCGACGTGGCCGGGCTCGGCGGGGTCGGCCCTCTCGACCGGCGGCGCGTCGGACTTGACGGACTTGTCACGGACGGAGAGTGTCCGGAGCTGGCCGTTCACCGAGCAGATGACCTGCCGGACCCCGGCCTCGTCGACGTCGCCCACGGCCTCCAGCCCGGCCAGGACGCGGACGCCGGGTTCGAGGTCGAACGCCACCTCGTGCCCCGCCCGGAGCCCGTAGAGGAACGGGCCGGTCGGCAGGACGGAGAGGTCCCCGTAGGCGGCGCGGGCTTCGCGGTACTCCTTCGCAGGGCCAGGGAAGAGCAGGCGGTCGAGCGTGTCGCGAACGTCTGGGCCGGCCAGAGCCTTCTCTTCGGCGCCGTCCAGTTCGGCCCGGGCGGGCGTGTACCGGCGTCCTGCGAGGGCCTTGGTGCGGAACGGCTCGGGCCAGCCGCCGGGCGGATCGCCCAGTTCGCCGTTCAGGAACCCGATGACGCTGTCCGGGATGTCGTAGCGGTCCGGGTTCTCGGCGAAGTCGTCCGGGTCGGCGCCCGCCGCGACGAGGTGCAGGGCCAGGTCGCCGACGACCTTGCTGGACGGGGTGACCTTCACGAGCCGCCCGAGGATGGCGTCGGCGGCAGCGTAGAGGCGCTCGATCTCCTCGAAGCGGTCGCCCAGGCCGAGGGCGACGGCCTGCTGCCGCAGGTTGGACAGCTGCCCGCCCGGGATCTCGTGCCCGTAGACGCGCCCGGTCGGCGAGGGAAGCCCCATCTCGAACGGCGCGTAGAGCTTCCGGACGGCCTCCCAGTACGGCTCCATGGCGGTGAGCGCGTCCAGATCGAGGCCGGTGGCGTGCTCGGTGAAGTCGGTCGCGGCCACGATCGCCTGGAGCGGCGGCTGGCTCGTGGTGCCCGAGAGCGGCGCGGCGGCGCCGTCGACGGCGTCGACGCCCGCCTCGATGGCGGCGATGTAGGTGCCGATCTGCCCGCCGGCCGTGTCGTGGGTGTGCAGGTGGACGGGCAGGTCGAACCGCTCGCGGAGGGCCCTGACGAGGGTGCGCGCGGCGGGCGCCCTGAGCAGGCCGGCCATGTCCTTGACGCAGAGGATGTGGACTCCCGCGTTGACGAGTTCCTCCGCCAGCCGCAGGTAGTAGTCGAGCGTGTAGAGCCGTTCGTCCGGGCAGGACAGGTCGCCGGTGTAGCAGAGCGTGCCTTCCACAAGCGCGTGGGTCTGGAGGGCCGCGTCGATGGCCGGGCGCATGCGGTCCACGTCGTTCAGGGCGTCGAACACACGGAAGATGTCGACTCCCGTACTGGCCGCCTCCTTGACGAAGGCCCGAGCCACCGAATCGGGATACGGCGTGTAGCCGACGGTGTTGCGGCCACGCAGAAGCATCTGGATGCACAGGTTGGGCGCCGCCTCGCGGATCGCGGCCAGCCTGTCCCAGGGCGACTCGCCCAGGAAGCGGAGCGCGACGTCGTACGTTGCCCCGCCCCACGCCTCGATCGAGAGAAGCTGCGGCGTCATCCGAGCGAGATAGGGCGCGGCAGACAGCAGGTCATAGGTACGTACTCGCGTAGCGAGGAGCGACTGGTGCGCATCGCGGAACGTCGTGTCGGTGACGGCCAAGGCGTCCTGGTTCCGTAGCTGCTCGGCGAACGCGCGCGCGCCGAGCGCCAGCAACCGGTCACGCGACCCCTCGGGGAAGGGCCCGTCGAGGTCGAGCGGCGGCAGCTTCGTCGCCGGATCCAGGTCGGTGGGGGCTTCACCGTGCGGCTTGTTGACCGTGACGTCCGCCAGGTAGCGGACGAGCCGCGTCGCGCGGTCGCCGCTGGAACGGGCCGTGAGCAGCTCGGGGTGGTCGGCGATGTAGGACGTGGTGACGCCGCCCGCACGGAAGTCGGGCTCGTCCAGCAGCGCCTGCAGGAACGGGATGTTGGACGCGACGCCCCTGATGCGGAACTCGGCGACCGCCCGGCGCGCCCGTCGCACCGCGTCCTCGAACGTCCGGCCTCGGCACGTCAGCTTCACCAGCAGCGAGTCGAAGTGCGGCGACACGATCGCGCCCCCGTAGGCCGTTCCCGTGTCGAGCCGCACGCCGGCGCCGCCCGGGGACCGGTACGCCGAGATCTTCCCCGTGTCGGGACGGAACCCGTTCGCCGGGTCCTCGGTCGTGATGCGGCACTGCACGGCGAATCCGCTCACGCCGACCTCGTGCTGCGCGATGCCGAGGTCGGCCAGCGTCTCGCCGCCCGCGATGCGCAGCTGGCTCTGCACCAGGTCGACGCCCGTGACCTCTTCGGTGACGGTGTGCTCGACCTGGATGCGGGGGTTCATCTCGATGAAGACGTGCTCGCCGCGGTCGTCCACGAGGAACTCGACGGTCCCCGCGTTCTCGTACCCGATCTCCCGGGCGAAGCGGACCGCGTCGTCGCAGAGCCGCCGGGTGGTCTCCGGGTCCAGCCCGGGGGCGGGCGCGATCTCGACGACCTTCTGGTGGCGCCGCTGCACCGAGCAGTCGCGCTCGCGCAGGTGGACGATGTGCCCGGCCGCGTCCGCGAGGACCTGCACCTCGATGTGGCGCGGGCGGTCCACCGCCTGCTCCAGGAACACCGTCGGGTCGCCGAACGCGCTCTCGGCCTCGCGGCGCGCCGTGTCCACGGCGGCCTCCAGGTCCTCGCGGTGGTCGACGCGGCGCAGCCCGCGCCCGCCGCCGCCCGACGCGGCCTTCACGAACAGCGGGAACCCGACCTCGTCGGCCGCCTCCAGCTCCCGTCCCGGCTCCGGCGTCGCCGAGCGCAGCACCGGCAGGCCCGCGCGGCGCGCCGCCGCGACCGCCTCGATCTTGTTGCCCGCCAGGCTCAGCACCCGCGACGGCGGGCCGACGAATTTGATCCCGTTGCGCTCGCACGCCGCCGCCAGCTCGGGGCTCTCCGACAGGAACCCGTAGCCCGGGTAGACGGCGTCGGCGCCGACCCGCAGCGCCGTCTCCACGATCCCGTCCACGTCCAGGTAGGCGCGGACCGGGTGGCCGTGCTCCCCGATCTCGTACGCCTCGTCCGCCTTCTGCCGGTGCAGGGACAGGCGGTCCTCGTGCGCGTACACGGCGACGCTGGCGATGCCGAGTTCGTACGCCGCGCGGAAGGCGCGCACGGCGATCTCGCCACGGTTGGCGACGAGCAGCTTACTGATCACGTGTGTCTCCCAGGAGTGGCTCGGGGCGCGTCCGGCCGCGCCCGACGGCCTCCTGGGCTCCACGCTGAGCCGCTCATGGCGGGACGAACCCGCGGGCGAACCGGATCCTGGGATACCTACCCAGTCGAGCGGTCCGGACGGCCCCGCACGGCAACGAGAACAAAGGGACAGATGGTACGAGACGTGAAAACAGGGGAATCTTTCCCCTGAATCCGGTCGTCGCGAAACGGAACGATCACTCGGAATAGCCGGAAGGATCTTGCGGTTGCAACGACCGTGCGCGATCCCGCCGGCCGGGCCGCACCCATGTCAGCGACCTACGGAGGTGAACCGTGCCCAGCAGCATCCCCCGCACCCGTTCCACCAGCGAGCGCAAACGCGTGAGAACCACGTCGCTGCGCGCCCTCGCGGTCGCCGCGCAGCTGGAACGCAACCATGCCCAGGAGGGTCCACCGGGCAACGCGGAGGGCCGGGCGGAGACCCGCCGCCGGCGGCGGACACCCGACCCGGCCTGACACCCCGCGCCCGGCCGCACCTCCGGGCAGGCATGGGAAAGCCCCCGCATCCGCGGGGGCTTTCGCGTTCCGCTAGGCGCGGGCCATGTCGAAGAACCTGTGGACGGTGGCCCGGGTGCGTTCCCTGCCGACGCTCTCCACCATCGCGGTGAGGTGCTCCGCGCCGAGGACGGCCAGGAGCGCGTGCGCGACGGCCTCACCGTCCGGAACGGCGTCACCGCGCTGGTCGAGCAGGATCGTCAGGTGCCGGTGCCAGAAACCGTAGGCGCCGATCCGGTACCGGGCCCCCGGCGAAGCGGTCTCGGACATGCGCACCAGCGACAGATGGTCGAGCACGTAGCCCAGGTAGGCGTCGGCGAAGGCGTGCAGACGCTCGGACGGCGCCACGACCGCGCCGTCCTCCCCAGGGCCCAGCGGAGGCGGGCCGGACAGGATCGCGTCCTGGAGCGCGCGTTCGCGTTCGTTCAGCAGCGCCACGGCGAGGCCCGCCTTGTCGCCGAAGCGGCGGAACAGCGTGCCCTTGCCGACGCCCGCCTCGGCGGCGACGGCGTCCATCGACACCGCCTCCACCCCGTGCCGGGCGAACAGCGCGGCGGCGGCGTCCAGCACCTTCACGCGGTTGCGGGCGGCGTCGGCGCGCTCCTTGGGCGGCGGGGTCCGCATCAGTTCCAGATCCACGCGCCTCGCGCCGGCCGGGCGACGGTCCATCATCGCCTCCTCCCCTGACGGTACAACCGGACTATAGTCCTATTAAGTGGCCGCGGCCACCACGGCTTGATCACCCGCTTTGCCGAGCGCATACCATCGTTGGCCATAGTCTTGCGGAACGATCGCGGGACGATGCGGATCAACGGGGAGCGAGTGGTGTGACCGACAGGACGATGCCGGACGCCCATCCACTGGAGTCGGGGGACCCGGTCGAGCTGGGCGGATACGAGATCCTGGGCCGCCTAGGCGAGGGCGGGCAGGGGGCGGTCTTCCTGGGGCGCCCGCGGGGCGGGGCCGGGGCCGTCCGCGCCGACGACCACGTCGCGATCAAGCTCCTGCACGGCAGGCTCGCGGGGGACGAGTCCGCCCGCGCCCGGTTCGTCCGCGAACTGGAGGTCGCCAAGCGCGTCGCGCGCTTCTGCACCGCGCAGGTCCTGGACGCCGACGTGGCGGGCGACCAGCCCTACATCGTCAGCGAGTACGTGCCCGGCCTGTCGCTCTTCCACGTCGTGCGGACGGAAGGCCCGCGCAAGGGCGGCGCGCTGGAGCGGCTGGCGGTGGGCACGCTCACCGCCCTCACGGCGATCCACCAGGCCGGCATCGTGCACCGCGACTTCAAACCGCGCAACGTCATGATGGGCCCGGACGGCCCGCGCGTCATCGACTTCGGCGTGGCGCGCGCGCTGGGCGCGGCCGGCGAGACGCAGAACGTCGGCACTCCCGCCTACATGGCCCCGGAGCACTTCACCGGCGACCAGGTCGGCCCGGCGGCCGACATGTTCGCCTGGGGCACGACCATGGCGTTCGCCGCGACGGGACGTCCCGCGTTCGGCAACGACGAGATGGCCTCGGTCATGAAGCGGATCCTGACGGGCGAACCGGATCTGGGCGACCTCCCGAGCCCGATGCGCGAACTCGTCCTCGCGTGCCTGGCCAAGGACTCCGCGCAGCGCCCGACCGCCCGCGAGGCCCAGGAGCGGCTGCTCGGCGCGACCAGCGGAGCGTCCGAGGCCGTCCCGCCCGTCGTGACCGTCCCGCCCGCCGCGGCCCTCCCTGCGCCGCCTCCCGAGCACGTGACGGACCCGTCCGGCGTCCCCGAAGGGACGGCCCCGCAGCCGCGACCGTACGCCGATGCGACGCCTCCCCCGGAGGGTTACGGCCAGGGGGCGCTCGGAATGCCGCCACCGAGCCTTCCTGCGCCGCCCAACGGCCATGAGCCGGACGGCAGAGGACGCGGACGCCTCGCCATACCGATCGCCGCGGCCGTGGCGGTGGCGCTGGTCATCGCGGGCGGCGCCGCGTGGGCCGCGACGAGGCCGAGCGGCGACAAGGAACGGCCCGTCTCGGCGTCCGACGAGAACCACGGCGTGGGGGGCGACTCCGGCTCCGCGAACGGCGCGGCCGGCGGCCCCCAGAGCCCGACGGCGACGAAACCAGGGCAGCCGAAGCCCGGAAAGAGCGGGAACCCCGCGAACCCCACCGCGTCCCCGAAACCGGGTTCGCCGCAGCGGCCCGGCGGCTCGACCCCTACGAGAGGCACCGGCGGGGGCACTTCGACGCCGCCCAAGGAACCACCCAACAAGTACACGCCGCAGTCCGCGTGCAACAACGGCGGCAAGGGCACCGGGTACTACGTGCTGCGCTCCATGGGGGTGTCCGGCGGCGTCGCCTACCTGCTCTACAGCAACTCGACCAAGTACAACTGCGCCGTCACCATCAAGACGAAGCACGTCGGCACGAAGTCGCCCGTCTCCGCCTGGGTCCAGAAGAAGGGCGGAGGCGCCGTCAGCGACAGCGGCTCGTTCGCCTGGTACGCGGGACCGGTGTACGTGAGCGCGCCCGGGGTGTGCGTCCGCTTCGGCGGCAACGGCAGTACCGCCCCCTACGGAAACTGCGGCTGACCGAGGTATCCGGGGCCGGAATGAACAAGGCCACCCTCGCGCCTGGGGTGGCCTGTGTCTCCTGCGGAGGTCGGGTCGACGTTCGGGTGCACCGGTGCCGACCCGGCCGCTGCTGGATCAGTTACGGGAGGCGATGAGATGGTCGAAGTCGCCGTCCTTGGCTCCAAGGATGAGCGCTTCTATCTCGGGGCGGGTGTAGATGAGGGCCGGGCCCTCGGGATGGCGGGAGTTGCGCATCGCGACCTGCCCGTCGGGCAGTTCGGCGATTTCCACACAGTTCCCCTGGGAGTTGCTTCGCCGGGACTTCAGCCATCGTGCTCCGAGGAGCTCGGCGGCCGGCATCCCGTTGTCGTAATCGGTCTGGAGCATCATGTCTCTCTGAGAAGATCACCGAGAAGCTCGACGGTGCGCTCCGGGGTCGCACTGTCGACACACAGGCGTTCCATCGCCTGCAGGTAGGTGTCGACGTCGTCGCGCTTGTCCAGGTACATCGCGCCGGTGAGGTTCTCGACGTAAACCACGTCCGGCAGATCCTGCTCGGGAAAACGCAGGATCGTGAAGGCGCCCCCCTCGGCCGCGTGACCTCCGAACCTGAACGGCATGATCTGGATGGTGACGTTGGGCAGCTTCGACATCTCGATGAGGTGCTCGAACTGGCCCCGCATCACCTCCGGCCCGCCGATGGGACGCCGCAGCGCCCCCTCGTCCACCACGGCCCACAGGCGCGGGGCTTCCGCTCCCGTGAGGCGTTCCTGACGCTGCAGGCGCAGCTCCACGCGCTGGTCGATCTCGTGTTCGGCGGCCCCGGCGTTGCCCAGGCGAATCACCGCGCGCGCATACCCCTCCGACTGCAGCAGTCCCGGGACGAACTGCAGTTCATATGTGCGGATCAACGCCGCCGACTCCTCCAGGCCCACATAGGTCTGGAACCAGCCGGGCAACACGTCGTTGTACCGGTGCCACCAACCGGGGGTGTTGGCCTCCCGCGCAAGCTGTAGCAGCGCCTCGCGTTCCGTCTTGTCGCCGACGCCGTACAACGTGAGCAGGTCGTCCACGTCTCGTTCTTTGAAGCTGACCCTGCCGAGCTCAAGACGGCTGATCTTCGACTCCGACGCGCGGATGACGTAGCCGGCGTCCTGACGGGTCACGCCCTTCTGCTCACGCAGACGGCGAAGCTGCGACCCGAGCAGGATCCGACGAACCGTCGACCCGCTTCCCGGCGTCTCTGGAGTCACGCCCAACCTCCCGGCTATTCGGCGGACAGCGAACCTAGTGTGCCACTGGCCTCAGCGTCCCGCGGTTACCTCCGATCTCCCGCATGCGATCCGCGTCGCCCCACACCCTCGCGATGCGGATGCACGTGCATTGGGCCTTGCATTCGCACGCTACGATGCGCAGGATAACGCACGAGACTTCCGAGCCACGGCTGCACAACGAGATCACTCTGCGGGGTCCGGTGGAATGACGTCACGCCACGCGCACGACGACACGCGGTGGGAGCTCGGCCCTCTCGCGGGGCCGGACGACCCACGGGCCCAGGCTGGGCGCTCGACGCCCGTCCCGGAGGCGTTCGACCTGCCTCCGCGCCTGGACAAGGCCGTCACGGCGCTGACGGAACTGCGGGGGTCCACGGTCTCGTTCACCGTCGAGCCCGATCCGGAGTCGGTCACCGAGGCCCGGCACTTCGCGATCTCCCGGCTGGCCGAGTGGAACATGGCCGAGCTCGCCGACGACGTCGGCCTCGTCGTCTCCGAACTCGTCACGAACGCGCTGCGGCACAGCGGGAAGACGGCCGGCGGGCGGCCGGGCGACGACGTGCACCGCGAGGGCGTGTACGGCGACCCGGCCGACCCGCTCGGCTCCGCGCCGTCGGCCATCCGGCTGCGCCTCGGGCACGAGGGGCCGTGGCTGCTCTGCGGGATCATTGACGCGAGCCGGACCGCGCCCCGCCGCAAGGAGCCCGACTACATCGCCGAGACCGGCCGCGGCCTGCACCTCGTCGAGTCGTTCAGCGTCCGGTGGGGCTGGCGCGCCCTCGCCCGCGGCAAGGTCGTCTGGGCCCTGTTCCGGTCCTCCTGAGCGACGCGTCCGGAACAACGGGCGTAACAACGCGCGACCGGGGTAACAATTGAGTTCCCCCGACGAGGCCCTAGAACTCCTCCAGGGTTGGACGAGGCGTGGGGCAGAGAGGAGCACCGGTGGACTTCGCCGTCGAGCATCGCGTCGAGAAGGGCCTCACGGTCGTCAAGATCAGCGGTGAGATCGACGTCTTCACCAGCCCCCGCCTGCGCGAGGCCCTGCTAGAGATCATCGACAACGGCGGCGCGCACCTGGTCATCGACCTCGGCGAGGTGACGTTCCTCGACTCCACGGGACTCGGCGTCCTCGTCGGGATCTACCACCGGCTGCGGGCGCGGGACGGCTCGATGTCGTTCATGGGCGTCAACGACAGGGTGCGGCGGGTGTTCCACGTCACCCAGCTCACCAAGATCTTCGTCCTGCACCGGTCGCTGGAGGACGCGATCGCGGCCCACGAGTCCGCGGCGCCCTGAGCCCCGGCGCTCCCTGCCCCCTCGCCACCCGTCCCCCGCCTCCCGTCCTGCTCCGGCCGCGCTCGCGCCTTTTCCGTGGCGCCGGTTATCCACAGTTTCCGTCGGCGCTCCCCGCGCCGGGCGCACCCGGTACGGTGAGACCGAGATCAAGCCCGCCGCCTGGGACGCCTCCCGGCGCGCGCGGTGCTGTCCGGCCCATCGAACGGACGGGAGCGCTCCGTGGCAGAACAGCCGCTGCATGAGCACACGCTCGGCAATGGCCTGCGCGTGGTGGTCTGCGAAGACCACGTCGTACCACTGGCCGCCGTGAACATCTGGTACGGGGTGGGCTCGCGGCACGAGCGGGCCGGCCGCACCGGCCTCGCGCACCTCTTCGAGCACCTGATGTTCCAGGGCTCCGCGAACGTGGCCGAGGGCGAGCACGCCGCCCTGCTGGAGAGCGCCGGCGCCGCGTTCAACGCCAGCACGTCCTTCGAGCGCACGAACTACTACGAGACGGTGCCGGTCAGCCACCTGGAGCTCGCGCTCTGGCTGGAGGCCGACCGCATGGGCACCCTCCCCGCCGCGCTGACCCAGGCCAACCTCGACAACCAGCGCGACGTGGTGAAGAACGAGCGGCGCCAGCGCTACGACAACCAGCCCTACGGCACGGCCTTCGAGCGCCTGTGCGCGCTGACGTTCCCCGATGGGCACCCCTACGCGCACACCCCGATCGGCTCCATGGAAGACCTGGACGCCACCACCCTCGACGACTGCACCGACTTCTTCGCCACCTGGTACGCGCCGGGCAACGCCGTCCTGTCCGTCGTGGGCGACGTCGACCCGGAGAAGACGCTGGAGGCGGTCGAGCGCTACTTCGGCGGCCTGCCGGCCGGCCCGCGGCAGCCCGCCGCGCGCCCCGGCGCCCTCGGGCCGCTGACCGGCGTCCGCGGCGAGACCCTCGACGAGGAGGTCCCCTCCCCCGCCTACTTCGCGATGTTCACGCTCCCCACCGACGGCGGCGACGACATCGAGGCCGCCGAGCTCGCGGTCGAGATCCTCGGCGGCGGCTCCGGCTCCCGCCTCTACGACCGGATGGTGCGGCGCGACCAGATCGCCACCGAGGTGTGGGCCGGGGTCACGCGGCTCGCGTCCGGCCCGTCCCTGGCGATCGTGGACGCCGTCGGCCCGGAGCCCGAGAAGATCGCGGCCGTGCTGGACGAGGAGCTCGAACGGTTCGCCGCGCACGGCCCGGACGCCGACGAGACCGCCCGCGCCACCGCCCAGGCCGAGCGCGGCTTCCTGGAGCAGACCGAGACGGTGACGGGCCTGGCGAACGCGCTGTCGCAGAACGCGACGCAGTTCGGCGACCCGGCCCGGGTCTTCACCGCCCCCGGCCGCGCCGCCGCGGTCACCGGGGACGCGATCAAGGAGATGGCGGGCCGCTGGCTGGCCCCGGGCGCCCGCACCGCCCTGACCTACGGAGGCACCTCGTGAGCAGCGGCCTTGCACTGCAGCCCCGTCCCGTCCCCGGGCCCGTCCCGGCCTGGGCGTTCCCGTCCGGCACCGCGGGCCGCGTCCCGGCCGGCCCCGCGACGCTGCGCTGCGACCTGCCCGGCCGCCGGCTCGCCGCCGTCCGCCTCGTCCTGCACGCGGGGGCGGGCCGCGAGCCGTCCGGTCTCGACGGCGTCGCGACGCTGGCCTCCCGCGCCCTGCTGGAGGGCACCGAGCCCGGCGGCGGCACCGCGCTGACCGCCGCGTTCGAGCGGCTCGGCGCCAGCCTCTACGCGCACGCCGACCTGACCGCCCTGCGCATCGCGCTGGACGTCCCGACCACGCGGCTCGGCGCCGCCCTTGAGCTGTTCTCCTCGGTGGTGCGCCGCCCGGCCCTCGACGACGCCGACGTGCGGCGCCTCGTCCGCGAGCGCCTGGAGGAGATCGCGCAGGAGGACGCCGACCCCGGCACGCGCGCCATGCGCGAGCTGCGCGCCGTCCTCTTCCCGGAGCAGGCCCGCGCCTCCCGCCCGACCGGCGGCACCCCCGAGTCCGTCGGCGCGCTGCAGGGATCGCACGTCCGCGACTTCTACGGCTCCGTGGTCCCCGCCGAGGCGACCGCCGTGGTCGCGGGCGACCTCGCCGGGACCGACGCCGACAGCGCCCTCGCCGCCGCCCTGGAAGGCTGGGCGGGCTCCGCCGCACCGCTGCCCACCGCCGACCGGGTCATGCCCGAGTCCGCCGCCCGCATCGTCGTGGTCGACCGCCCCGGCTCCGTGCAGACCTACCTCAGCTTCGGCCACGGCGTCCCCGACCGCTCCCACCACGACTGGCCGTCCCTGATGGTCGCGTCGCACGTCCTGGGCGGCGGTCTCACGTCCCGCCTCAACGCCGTCCTGCGCGAGGAGAAGGGCTACACCTACGGCATGCGCGCCGGCCTGCTCCGCATGCGGCACTGCGGACTGTTCATCGCCCAGGGCGCCGTCCACACCGAGGTCACCGCCGACGCGGTCGCCGACGCCCTCACCGAACTGCGCGGCATCGTGTCGCGCGGCATCGACGCCGAGGAGCACGGCTCGTCCGTCCGCGCCCTGGCCGACCGCGCCCCCGCCGAGTACGAGACGGCCCGCGCCGTGGCCGCCGAGCTGGCCGACGTGTCCGCCAACGGCCTGGGCGCCGACTACCCGAGCGCCTACCTGGCCGCGGTCCGCGCCTCCACCCCCGACGGCGTCGCCCGCGCCTACCGCAAGCACATCGACCCCGAAGCCCTCACGGTCATCGCCGTAGGCGACGCCGCCCAGATCCGCGAGCCCCTCGAAAAGCTCGCCTACGCCCCCGTGACCGTCACCAAGAAGGAGACCTGACCCCCGCGTCAGGCGCGTCCTAACTCAAGGGGCCCCAGCGCCCAACACCCGCCACCGCGCCCCCAACCGCCCCCGCGCCGGTCACATACAGACATCCACACCACACGTGCCCCCCGGCGCGCGAAGCGCCACCCCGCGCTCCGCGCCCCGGGGCCACGCGGGATACCCCGCCGGTAACGCCCCAAGGCAGCTCCAACCCCGCCCCCACCTCCCAGCGCGCCGCTACCCCCAGGTGCCACCCCCCAGCGACCCCCCAGACACCACCACCCACCGGGCGCGGGGAATGGACGCGGCGTCGGTGGCGGCGGGGTGCTGGGGTGGAGCGGTGGGGTTGGCCGTGAAAGTCCGTCGAAGCTGGGTGGAAATTGGGGGTTTGGTCCGGACGGGGTGAACCGGTGGCATGGTGGAGGGGGTCTAAGTTTCTGGTGCGCGCGGCCCCGGGTCGCGCGGGTGGTGGGCGCGGGGCGGGTCGCCTCGCGGTGGGAGAGGGGAACGGCCGGTGTCCTACGGGCAGATGGCGGGCGGTGGACCGTCCGTCGACACGATCCTTGCTGAGCCGAACTGCAAACCCGGCGGGGTCGTGGCGGGCAAGGTGCACCTGCGCGGCGGCGCCGGGCCCGCGGAGATCCGGCAGGTGACGCTGGCGCTGATGCCGCGCATGCGGCACCACGGCGGCGAGACCGCGGGCCCCGAGGTGTACCGCGGCGCCCTGACCCGCGGATTCCGGCTCGACGCCGGGGGGCAGCGCGACCTGGCGTTCTCCATCCCGCTGCCGTACGAGCTGCCGTTCACGACCGTCCTCGGCCACGAGCTTCCGGGCTTCACCATCGGGATGTGCACCGAGATCGACGTCGCCGGGCAGCCCGACCCGGGCGACATCGACCCGATCTCGGTGGAGCCGCTGGAGTCCCAGCAGTGGGTCCTCGCCTCGATCGCCCAGCTCGGCTTCCAGATCACGAACGTGACGTTCGAGTCGTCGAAGCTGCGGGGCGTGTCCCAGCAGCTGCCGTTCCACCAGGAGATCCACCTCAACCCGCCGCCGTCGCACCAGGGGCGGATCGAGAAGGTCGGGCTGAGCTTCGTCGCCAGCCCGCGCGCCATGGCCTTCGTCCTGCGCGCCGAGGATCGCGACACCCCGCAGGACGAGTCGTTCGGCGTCTTCACGGTGCCGCACGCCGAGGCCGCGGAGACCGACTGGAACGCCAAGATCGGTCAGTGGCTGGAGGCCGCGGCGGCGCTGCCCCGGTCGTCCCGCCCCGGCCCGGCGTCCCATGGCGCACCGCCGCCTCCCGGGCAGGCGCCGCTGCCGCCGCCCGGCGGCCACTCGGGGTTCCCGCCGCCACCGCCGCAGGGCGCGGCTCCTTACGGCGGGCCGGGTGAGTACGGGTCGCACGGCAACGCCCAGTTCCCGCCTCCCGCACCGGCGCCCGGCCGGCAGCAGCAACCCGCGCCGTTGGCCGCCCAGGGGTACCCGCCGAACCCCTCCGGCATGCCCCCGGCGCCCGGGCAGGGCTTCCCGCCGCCCCCGCCTGGTTCTGGGATGCCGTCGCACGGAGCTCCCCCCGCACCCCCGCACGGGATGCCGTCGCACGGAGCTCCGCCTCCCGCACCTCCGCATGGGATGCCGTCGCACGGGGCGCCCCCGCCCACGCCGCCGTACGCTCCCGCCGCTCATGCCGGCCCGCCCCCGCCCGCACCGCCGGGGCCCCCGCCGTACTCGCCCCACGGCCACCCGCCTCCGGCGCACGTCCATCACGCCCCGCCCGGCTACCACGGGCACGGGCACCGCCACCTCGGCCACGGCGCCGCCGCGGCCGGTCTGGTGGGCGGCGTCGCGGCGGCGGGGGTCGTGGGCGGCGTGGCCATGGGCGCCATGGACGCGGCCGGGTACGCGCAGAACGTCGCGGGCTACGTGGGCGGCGCCCCCGTGGACGCCTTCGGCAACGCGCTCGCCGGGTACGCGGGCAATGTCGCCGGCAACGTGATCGCGGACGCGGCCGGCGGCATCGCCGGAGACATCGCAGGCGACGTGGCCGGCGAACTCGCAGGCGGCGCCGCCGAAATCCTCGGCGGCCTCCTTGGCGGCCTCTTCGGCTGACCACCGGGCTTAACGGAATGGGGCGACGAGGCCACGGAAAGGCGTCGTCGCCCCCGCACCTTCCGGGAAGGCACTCCTCCAGCCGACCCGGCTCCGAAGGGGCTGGGTGGTGTCTCCGGCCAACCGCTCGGGCATCCGCCGGGGGGGCGCGGCTGGCCGGGTTGGGCGGCGCGCCGGCCGTCTCTCGGAGGACTGCTGGGCCGGCTCTTCGCTGACCTGCGGATATTTGTAGACGGGCGGTCGCGTGGGGCTTCCCGGAGCTTTCTGGGTGGCTTCTCTGGCTTTTCCCGTGAGCAGCCGCAGGTCAACGTGATTGGTGGGTCGGGGAGCGTGGCTTTCGTTTCCCGGAGGCTTCGGGATTCTCGGGGCCCGTGGGTGCGGGGCTTTTCCGAGGGGTGTGGGGATGATCTCGGGGATAGCCGGAGGGACGGTGGGTAAAGGAAAGTAGGGCGTTTCGGACGGGATCCGCTGCGCACTCGGCCAATCCGGCCGGGGGTGGTTATCGTCGTGAGCGCAGCCCGCTTCCCGAGGAGTCACATGACCACCGTGATCCTGGTTCTGCTCTGCCTCGCGATCGCCGGACGCGAGCTCTACCTGGCGTCCGACAAGCGGCTTCCGCAAGCCCAGGCGGAGCTGCGCAATCTGCGCAAACAGCTGAACGAGCTCGCGCGGGACCACGACGTGCTCAAGCGGGTGGTCGACGAGGCGACCGAGCCGGTCGGCATTCCCATCCCGCCGCCGCAGGCCGAGGGGCCGCCGTCCGAGGTCGCGGAGAGGCTGGAGACCGTCACCGGACGGGTGGAGCGGCTGGAGAAGCAGTTCGGCGACCTGTCGGACGAGCTGGCGGGCCTCGACCTCGACCGCGACTCCCACCGCGCGCTGGCGCGGACGCTCGACGCGGTGGAGCAGGACGTCCAGGAGCTGCACCGCGAGATGCTCGACCGGCTCGACCGGGAGGAGGGCGTGGTCACCGGGGCGCTGCTGAGCGAGGAGGGGGAGGGCGAGGCGCTGCTCGCGGAGGCGTACGAGCAGTGCGCCGCCGAGTGCGGGCTGCGCATCCGGCTCCGCGACCAGCGGTCGGAGCAGGCCACCGGCACCTACTGGGGCACCGTGTACCAGATGTCCGGGCGGCGCCCCGACGTCCTCGCCGAAGACCTGTTCTCGTACGTGCGCGGCCTCTACGACCCGAAGGACGCGGCCGCGGTGACCGTGCTGCTCACCGAGCTGGCGTCGCTGCGGGGCGGCGGCGTCGCGCGGTTCGGGTCGTTCGTCGCGGTCAGCACGCAGAGCGCGGTGCTGTGCGGCGTGCTGCCGGACGAGGGAACGCCGCCGACCGAGCCGTGGCGGCTCGTCGAGCACATCCGCGAGCTGCCCGCCGACCGGCAGCGCGACCTCACCTGGCTGCGTTCGGACGACTGATCAGGGGCGGACGAAGCGGGGGGCGCCGTCCGCCCGGTCCACGCTGAACGCCAGCAGGCACCGCGGGACGCGGGCCGCGTCGATCTGGAGGCACAGGCCGAGCCCGAGGTCCGGGTCGACGACCACGACGCGCCGCAGGGCACGGAGGGCACGGCGTGCCCGGACGCGCGTCTCCGGGCGTCCCTCCTCGCGGACCGTGCCGGCGACCACCCGGCCGACGTAGCGCCAGAGCGCCACCGAGTCCAGCACGCGCACGCCCGCCGACGTCAGGTTCGCGACGATCACGACGCCGCTGTCGTCGTCCTCGGAGGCGGACGGGGCCCGCAGCGCCCCCTCCCCCGGCAGGTCGCGCGGCGCCTGCGGCCCGCCGACCGCCCGGTGGTAGCGCAGCGGGTCGAGCGTGTCGATGACGAACGCCCCCGCGTACGGGCGGGACGCGCGGGACGGGCGCGCGAGTCCGTGCATCGGCGCCCGCGCCGCCCGCACGCCGAGGCGGGCGCTGAGGTCGAGCACGATCCCCGCGTCGTCCAGCCACGCCGGGACCCCGAGCTTGGCCGCGGACGTGCGGTCGAGGGCGTCCATTGTCTGCCACAGCTCGTCGGTCCGGCGGGACAGCGTCGAGGCCATGCCCAGACCGGGGAACGCGCTCTCCAGCACGGCCAGGGTGGCCTGCCATGTGGTGCTGCCCACGAACTCCGCGACGAACGCGTCCGCCATCGCCTTGCGCCGCTCGGGGTCGGCCATGGGGCCGGGCCGCTGCGCGGGCGCCCACTGCTGGACCGGGATGTCTGGCACGGTCACCGGAGGCGGTTCGGCCGCCAGGCCCTTCCCCGGCAGGAACGGATCGTCGTCACTTCGCGCGTGCCGGCCCGTGGAGGCAGGGCCGGGCTCCGAGGGCGTCCAGGGCTCGCCCGGCGACGCTTCGCCGAGGCCGAGGTCGAGGTCGCGCACCGCCCAGAGCGGCTCCTCCTGGGACGCCGGTGGCTCGGCGGGCGGGGCCGGGGGCGGCACCGGGGCGTGGGGGGTCCAGGGCTCCTCGGGTTCCGTCGGCGGCTGGACGGGGACCCAGTCGGACGGCGGCTCCTCCGGCGCCGGTTCCGGGGCGGTTCCCTTGCCCGCCACGTGGACGTCCTCGGGGTAGGGGCCCGGACGGGGGCCGGTCTCGGGTCCGGTCTCCTCGGGGCCGGGGTCTTCGGGCTGTGGGGTGCGACGGTCACGCGGGCCGAATCTCACGTGTCGATCCTGCGCTGAGATCAAGGCCGTAGGCAAGCTCATCGGGCTCCGAAGAGCGTGGCGCACAGGGACCGGAGGCGGTCGGGGCCGTCCTCGGCGGGCAGCACGGTGAGGACGGGGTCCGGGGACGGGTCGTGGCGCAGCCGCACGGAGACCTCGCGCCGCATCGGCTCGTCGGCGCCCTGAGCGGCGGCGATGTCCTGGAGGCCGACGGAGACGACCTCGGGGATCTCGACGACGAGGGGCTGCTCGCCGGCGGGCAGCTCGTCGAGCCAGAGGTCCAGGACGTGGTGGGCGAGACCGTTCAGCAGGCGCCCCCAGGGCTCGACGAGGCCCGGCGGGACGTGCTCGGTCTGCAGTTCGGGGAGGCCGAACCTGGCGAGTCCCCTGGTGGTGATGTAGGAGCCGTCACGGCCGAGCGTGTGCGGGAGGAGCATCCAGTCGGTGAGCCGGACGGCGCCGCCGGGCCCCGGGAGGGAGCGGAAGAGCCGGTCGTGCGCGAGGACCTGCGGGGTGAACACGTCGATCACCGGGGCGGACGCGGCCGCGCCGACGGCGCCCGCGACGGCGCGTGCCGCCCATTCGTGGGCGGGCGGCCGCCCCGGCCGGTACGCGGCGCGGACGGCGAGGACGTGCGGCGCGGCGGCGACCGCCTCGACGTCGGACGGGGAGCCGCCGTACGCGGCGAGCAGGTCGGCGGGCAGCGGCGGGAAGCCCTCCGCGGGGCGCTGGTCGAGGGTGAGCATGGGGCTGCCGAGCATGCCGAGGACGAGGTCGCGCAGCGGCGGCTCGGTGCGCCGCAGCAGCTGCGCGCGGGCCAGGGCCGCCGGGTCGCGGATCGGCTCGGTGAGCGCCACGGCGTAGGTGCCGTAGAGCGTCTCGGGGACGGGCAGTGTCAGCGTCTCACCCAACTCATCTCCCGGCGGCCTCGGCGAACGGCGACACTTCGATCAGAACGAAGCGGGCGCGGGAAAGTATCTGGCGCGAACGGGACAGTTACCTCACACGGCCGCGAGGCGCGCCCCCGACCCCGCCGTCAGCGCCGGGGGACGCGCTGCTCGAACCAGACGACCTTGCCTCCCTCGGTGCGGTGGGTGCCCCAGCGGGCGGCCAGGTGGCCGACGAGCTGGAGGCCGCGGCCCGACTCGTCGGTGGCGTCGGTGTGCCGCAGGTGCGGCATGTCGGCGCCGTCGTCGTGCACCTCGCAGAGCAGCGTGCGCCCCCTGATCAGGCGGAGCCCCACGGATCCGGCGCCGTGCACGAGGGCGTTGGTGACGAGCTCGCTGACGAGCAGCCGCGCGGTCTCGGCGAGTTCGTGCAGGCCCCAGCCGGCGAGCCTGGCGCCGACCTGCGCGCGGATCCACGGGACGCTGCCGGGCACGGCTTCGAGCTGCCAGGTGACGACGTCGTCGAGGGGGATGCCGTCGAACCCGACCGCGACGATGGCGATGTCGTCGGCGGGGGTGGGCCCGGCGAGCCGGTCGAGCAGGTCGTCGCAGGTGCCGTCGAGGTCGGCGGACGCCTCGGCGAGGCGGGCGCGCAGCTCCTCCAGGCCGGTGTCGAAATCACGGTCGCGGCGCTCCAGGAGGCCGTCGGTGCACAGCACGAGCCGGGACCCGTCCTCGACCTTGAACTCCACCGTCTCGAACGGCTCGCCGCCGACCCCGATGGGCACGCCCGGCGGGACGGGCAGCACGCGGCTCTCCCCGTCCGGCGTGACGAGGACCGGTGGGACGTGCCCGGCGCTGGCGACCGTGCAGCGCCGCTCGACGGGGTCGTAGACGGCGAGCAGGCAGGTGGCGAGGTAGTCCTCGCCGAGCCGGCGGGCGAGGCCGTCGAGCTGGCGCAGCAGCCGGTCGGGCCGCATGTCCTCGGCGGCCAGGGTGCGGACGGCGGTGCGCAGCTGGCCCATGATCGCGGCGGAGGTGAGGCCGTGCCCCATGACGTCGCCGACGACGATGCCGAGCCGGCAGCCGGGCAGCGGGATGGCGTCGAACCAGTCGCCGCCGACCTGGGCGGCCTGCTCGGCGGGCCGGTAGCGGTAGCGGACGCGGGCCCCGGCGACGTCAGGCGGGTCGTCGGGGAGCATGCTGCGCTGCAGCTCCTCGGCGACCTGGACCTCGCGCCGGTACAGCCGCCCGTTGTCGACGCAGAGCGCGGCGCGCCGGGCCAGCTCGTCGACCATGGCGAAGTCGAGCTCGTCGAACCCGTGCCGGTCGGGCTTGCGCAGCAGCATGAACGTGCCGAGCACCCGCCCCCGCGCGATCAGCGGGGCGACCAGCAGCGCCCGGCCGGTGAACAGGGGGCGCAGGTCGCGGTCCCCGAACGCGGCGGCGAGCCGGACGGCCCTGCCGTCGTCGACGCGGGCGATGTGCACGGGCCGCCCGGTCCGCATGGCCTGGACGAACGGGGTGCAGGACGGCACGGACAGCGGCTCGTCCTCGGGGACGGCCTCGTCCCAGCGTCCGGGCTCGTCGTTGTGGACGACGGCGACCCGGCGCATCGGCGTGGTCTCGTCGACCTCGCCGGCGGGCGGCGCGGAGTCGGCGACGACGCTTTCGAGCAGGTCGACGGCGGCGAGGTCGGCGAGCCGCGGCACGAGGACCTCGGCGAGGGTCCGGGCTGCCTGCAGGTGGTCGAGCGAGCTGCCGATCTGCTCGCCGGCCGCGCCGAGGTAGGCGAGCGGCTCCAGCGCGTGGGAGAGGTCGCGGCGGGCGCGCGGCGGCCGGGGCGGCGGGACGCGCGGCCCCGGCCGGGGCAGGGGGACGGTCGGCGCGGGGGGCGGGGCGGCGTCGGTCTGCGGGACGATGGGCAGCCGGATGGTCAGGCCCAGCGACACCGCCGGGCAGCCGAGGGCGAGGACCTGCGAGGCGATCGTTCCGAAGCCCGGGGGGTCGAGCGCGGGCAGCAGTTCGGCGAGGCGGTCGGCGAACGGGCCCGCGAACGGGTCGGGCCCGTCCGGGGAGGGGCCGGCGAGCGTGGGCTCGACCCGCAGCAGCCGGACGGCGGCCGGGCGGAGGGCGGCGCCGCCGGCGGGGCCGGGCGCGCCGGGCGGGGCGAGCAGGAGGTCGCCGACGGTGATGCCGATCCCGTCGCGGCGGAGCCTGCGCAGGTCGGCGGCCAGCGCCAGGACCCGGACGCCGTGGTCGCCCGGGGCCCCGTCGATGGGGTACACCCACCAGCCGATCTCGACGGGCTCCCCGTTGTCGGCCCGCCGCAGGGTGCAGGCGCCGCACCAGACGTGCCCGAAGGCCTCCGGCTCGAAGGCGCCGCGGTGCTCCCGCGGGAGCCGGAGGAGGTCGCCGGGCGGGCGGCCCATGGCCTGGCCGCGCGCGGCGCCGAACAGGTCGGCGGCGGTATCGTCCCAGTGGCTGATGCGGCCGCGGTCGTTCACCGTGACGGCCGTCATCCTCGTGACGCCCAGCAGATCCGCGATCACCAAGCGGTCCCCCTCCCCCGAGTGGAACGACGCGCGAAAGCCGTTGCGGCAACTCACGGTGAAAGCGAAGCTACATGCTGTGAGGGCGGTTCGCTCGGGATCCGCCGAATCCCCCCGGGTGAGCACTCACTCATCACCGTCGGCCCGTGCTAACGTCCAGCGGGGAAGCGAGGTGCAGGCGGGTTGGCTACACGGACGGAGCCCATGCGGGACCGGATCCTGGCCGCGGCGGTCACGGTGATCCAGACGCGCGGGATCGTGGCCGCGACGACCAAGGAGATCGCGCGCACCGCGGGCGTGTCCGAGGGCAGTCTCTACAACCACTTCGCGAACAAGACCGCGCTGTTCGCGGCGGCCCTGGCCGAGGTGACCGGGACCGCGCGCACCGCGATGACCGGGCTCGCCGGATCGGTCGGGCAGAACACGGTGGAGGAGAACCTCACCCGCCTGGCGGCGGAGATGGTCCGCTTCTACGGCGAGCTGCTGCCGATGACCGGGCCCGTCCTGGCCGACCCGGAGCTGATCGCGTGGCTGCGGAGCGACGGCCCCGGAAAGGCGCAGCAGGAGGCCGCCGCCAGGTCGCGCGCCCGGCCCAGGAGCGACCGCAGCGGCGAGGCGCCGCCTCCCGGGGCGCCCGGCGGGCCCCCGGCAGGGCCGCCGGGCGGTCCGGCGGCAGGCCCGGTGATGGGCCACGCGGCCCTCATCGGCTACCTGGAGGCCGAACGGAAGGCCGGACGGCTGACGGACGGCGCGCCCCTGCCGTTCATCGCCGCGGCCCTGCTGGGAGGCTGCCAGCAGCACGCCTTCCTGACCCGCCTCGCGGGCGCGGAAAGCGTGGCGGCGGGCGCCGGGCTCCCGGCCGCGCCTGCGGAGTTCGCGGCCCAGCTGGTCCGGGCCGTTCTGGCGGGCCACCTCGCCGCGCCCTGACCTGACATAAGCCGCCAGGGCACGCCCGCTCGACCGAGCGCCTCCGAGGCCGCCGCGTGGGCAGCCGAGGTTCGGGCTCCATACCGGCGGATCAGCACCACTTTGACCAAGAAACGACTCGATGTGACGGAGGCCACGCGGATCCTGGCAACCTTTTGGCTCGTTCCATGCGTCTTACATGGCAGGAAGACCCACCGGCGGATGGAAGCGCTCGATCGGGCAAGGCCCGCGACGTCCCGACTACGGGGTCGCTCTGGCACAGCCGAAGCGCCGAACCCTCGGCCCACCCTCCATGCGAGGCCGAGGCCACACCGAACCCGCCGGGAACGGTGGCACGTACCACTTGACGGGGGGCGATCAATCCGCCCGGCCCGCGCGTGCCCCCGACCACGCGCCAGGCAACCGTCCCCTCTCACGGGGGGCACAACCACGGGGAGCGACGATGACCGCTGTCACCACGCCCGTCCATCGCACCACCAAGGGCGACAACGGCCGCAACGCCGACCGCACCGCGACGTCCGACGACGCGCGCCGCTACGAGCGCGACGTCCTGCCCCTCGCGGACCCGCTCTACCTCAGCGCCGTGCGCATGACCCGCAACAGCGCCGACGCCGAGGACCTCGTCCAGGAGACGCTGGCCAAGGCCTACGTGAACTTCCACCAGTTCCAGGAAGGCACGAACCTCAAGGCGTGGCTGCACCGCATCCTCACCAACAACTTCATCAACACCTACCGCAAGAAGCAGCGCGAGCCCCAGCGCGCCGGCTCCGAGGAGCTGGAGGAGTGGCAGATCGCGCAGGCCGAGGCGCACGCGTCCGGCTTCCGCTCCGCCGAGTCCGAAGCCCTCGACCGCATCCCCGACTCCCAGGTGGTCGCCGCCCTGCGCGCCCTCCCCAAGGACTTCCGGGACGCCGTCTACCTCGCCGACGTCGAGGGCTACCCCTACAAGGAGATCGCCGACATGATGGGCACCCCCATCGGCACCGTCATGTCCCGCCTCCACCGCGGACGCAAGCAGCTCCGCGACTCCCTCGCCGATCACCGTGCCGCCCACACGCTGGCCGCCTAGTCAGTAAACGTTGACCCCGTCGCTGCATTTCAGCGGCGGGGTCGTTCATTCTCCTGCACGATCTGTTATCGGTCGGCTACTTTGTGCGATGTCCCTTCGGTGCGTTGGGAGTCGCTCATGCCGAACCTTTTCAGTGCGGTCGTCGTGGGGGCGGTGGTCGCCCTCGTGCCCGTCGCGCCCTCCCGGGCGGAGACGTCGTTGCGGCTGTCCGTCACGCATCCGGGCGGCAGTACGTCCGGGAGCAGGACGGTCACGCTGCGTTGCGGTCCGCCGGGGGGCGAGCACCCCGAGGCGGCACGGGCCTGCCTGGAGCTGGAGGGGGCGGACGGGCGGTTCGAGCACCGGCCGGACGGGCGGATGTGCACCGCCGTCCACGCGCCCGTGGTCGCCCGCGCCGAAGGACGGTGGAAGGGCAGAGCCGTCCGTTTCCAGGCCGAATACGGGAACGACTGCGCCATGCTGTCGCGCACCGGAACGGTGTTCGCCTTCTGACCCCGTGCAGGTCCGCGGCCGATTCGCAAACCGTCCGAATAGGGCCGCCGACCGTGGGTAGGGCGCGCACACACGGGCCGCGCGAGGCGTCGGCTATTCGGGAGGATGTGCGCTCTATGTCATCAAGGGTCAGCGACGTGATGACGGCGGCGCCCCAGTCTTTGCCGCTCGACGCGACGCTCTACGAGGCGGCTCGCATCATGCGGGACGAGGGCATCGGCGACGTGCTGGTCACCTACGCGGGACGCCTGTGCGGCCTGGTGACCGACCGTGACATCGTGATCCGGGCGGTGGCCGAGAGCCGCGACACCTCGCTCACCCCGCTCGGCGACGTGTGCACGGCCGAGCTGACCACCGTCCACCCCGAGGACGACACCGACACGGTGGCGCGGCTCATGAGCGAGCACGCCGTCCGGCGCCTGCCGGTCGTCGACGCCGAGCACCACCCCGTCGGGATCGTGTGCATCGGCGACCTGGCCCTGGCGAACGGCGATTCCGGCCCGCTGCCCGAGATCAGCAAGGCGCCGCCGAACAACTAGGACTCCCCATGAGGCACCAGGGCCGCCCGGCCGAGCAGGGCCCGCCTGCGCATCCCCCGGGGCAGGCTACTCTCGGGAAGGTGACGCCCACCGAAACGGTCCTGACGGACCAGCTCGCGCTGGAGATCGCCCGGCTGGGCATGGTCGGGGAGTCGTCCGACGTGGGCACCCTGCACCGCGTGACCGAGCTCGCGGCGCGCGCCGTGCCCGGATGCGCCGGCGCCGCGAGCGTGCGCTGGTCGCTGCCGAGCGCGTACGGCGGCGTCGGCTCCACGGTCGTCATCCCCGACCGCACGAGCGGCATGCCGGACATGCCGCTGCGGGACGAGCGCGACGCCGCGGAGGAGAACCGGCCCGAACCGCTGGCCGCCGCGGCCAGCCATCCCGACCTCGCCGAGGTCACCGACCGGCAGCTTTCCCGCGGGCACGGGCCGCTGTTCGACGTGGTGGCCGACCGCCGCGCGCTGACCTCCGACGACATCCTCGCCGAGACCCGCTGGCCCGAGGCCATGTCGGACATGCTGCGCCGCGGGGTGCGCTGCTTCACCACGTCCCCGCACCTGAACCCCCCGGTCCTCGTCACGCTCACCCTGTACGGGGTGACGCCGAAGGCGCTCGGGCCCGAGCGGCACGCGATCGCGTCCCTGCTGGTGGCGCAGGGCACCGCGGCCTTCTCGAACAGCCGCCAGTACGACGACGTGCACCGCACCGCCGTCCAGCTCCAGGCGGCCGTCGAGGCGCGTGCGGTGGTCGACCAGGCCAAGGGAATCCTCATGCACGCGCTCGGTTGCGATGCCGACGAGGCATTCGCCGAGATGCGTCGCATCTCACAGACGCGCCACGTGAAGCTCACCGCGCTGGCCCAGCGTATCGTCGGTCATCAGGGCCTGCCTTAGGTGCGGGCGGGGAGCATAGGCTGCGGGAAGCGGCCCCGTAGAACGGTGCCCGGCCCGGTACGGGCGGGAGCCGCCCTGGTCCACCGTGGTGACGCGGACGAAAGGAGACCAGATGCACGATCGGCCTGACCAGCTCGAGCCCGAGTCCCTCCTGCGGGAGATCTCGGATCTCGAAGGACGCATCGGCGAGCTGCGCCAGGCCGCCGGCGTGCCCGAGCCCGACCTGCGCGCCACGCTGGACGCGGCGCTGGTCGAGCTGGAGCTGGCGCTGACCGTGCTGCGGACGATGGGCGGCGAGCAGTCCGGCGAGCCGGGAGGGTCGGCCGCCGCGGAGAACGAGCGGCGCGTGCTGCGCACGGTCTTCCAGGACGCCCCCGTTCCGCTGTTCCTGCTCGACCGGACGACGAACGTCCGCCGCGTCAACCGGCAGGCGGCCATGCTGCTCGGCACGTCGGCGGGATACGTGTCGGGCAAGCAGTTCACGGCCTTCTGCGACATGGCGACCCGGGCGGCGGTCCGGTCGCAGCTCGCGGCGGCTATCCGGACGGGGCAGCGGCGCCGCGTCAGCGTCCGGTTCCTCGGCCGCGACCACCCGATCGACGCCGTGCTGACGGTGGCGCGGGTGTGGATCCGCGGCGAACCCGACCCGATGGTCGTGGTGGCCGCCGGGCCGACGACCACCCCCGCCGACGACGGCGGGCCCGCGGCGTCCAAGGTCCAGGCGGCGGGCACCGCGCGGGTGCGGGCCGCCGACGGCGGGCAGGGCGACGACGAGGCCGTGGCCACGATCGTGCACCGGATGGACGTCCTCGCCACCGCCAGCGAGCTGCTGCTGGACGAGCCGGTCTTCAACGAGACGGTGGCCGTCCGGCGCTGCGCCCGGCTGCTGGCCGCCGAGCTGGCCGACTGGGCGTTCATCGACCTGACCGGCCCCGGGACCGGCGGCCCGCCGGCGGGCGCGGCGCCCGTGCTGCGCCGCCAGGTCGTGATGGGCCCGGAGGACGAGCGGTCCGTCGAGGCCGCGAGGATGCTCGAAGAGGTGGACCCCGCCGAGGACACGCTCCCCCACGACGTGTTCGTCACCCGGCAGAGCGCGCTGCGCCCCCACGTGGAGAACCTCGACGTGCTCGGCATGTGCCCGGACGGGCTGCCGGTCTGCGGCAAGATCGGCGTGACGTCGGTGCTCAGCGTCCCCATCGAGGACGGCGAGCGCGCCATCGGCACGATCACGCTGGCGGCCAGCGGCGAGTACGGCCCGTTCGACCTCATGGACCTCGGGGTCGTGCAGCGGCTCGGCCGCTACCTCGCCCTGGTGATCCGGGCCGCGCGGCTCTACCGGCGCCGCGCCGAGGTGGCCGACACGCTGCAGGCCGGGCTGCTGCCGAAGACGCTCCCGTCCATCCCGGGCGTGAGCGTGGCCGCCCGGTACCTGACGTCCACGCACGGCTCGGAGGTCGGCGGCGACTTCTACGACGTGTTCCGCACCGAGAACGGGTGGGGGCTCGTCCTCGGCGACGTGTGCGGCAAGGGCGAGGACGCGGCGGCCGTGACGTCGACCGCGCGGCACTGCGTCCGGCTCGCGTCGCGGTGGAAGGCCCGTCCCGGCGACGTGCTCGCGACCGTGAACGAGGCCCTGATGGACGAGGACCGGTTCGTCACCGCCGTGATGGCGAGCCTGACGCTGGAGACCGAGCGGATCATCGTGTCGCTCGGCACCGCGGGCCACCCGCCGGCGATCGTCGTCCGCGCCGACGGGGTGATCAGGTCGGCGTCGCGCGGCGGCGTCCCGCTCGGCCTGTTCGAGGACTTCGAGGCCGGGCTCGACACGATCGACCTGTCCGTCGGCGACACGCTGATCCTGCATTCGGACGGGGTCCTGGAGGCGTGCGACATGGCGCGGCAGGAGTTCGGCCAGGAGCGGCTGCTGGAGGCGCTCGCCGGGCACGCCGGGAAGCCGCCGGAGGAGATGCTCGCCGGAGTGGAGCGGGCGCTGCTCGACTACTGCGACGGCGACCTGCGCGACGACGTGTCCATGCTCGCTCTGCGGGTGGAGCCGCCGACGCTCGGCTAGAACGTTTCAGCGGCGCGACTGACGGGCGTTTTGCCGGGGTAAACGGCATCCATGAGCGTCGACCCCTCGCGCAAGCCCCGCAACGAGACCGAGCACGAACGGCTGGACCGGCAGCTGATGGAACTCCTCCAGGGGTTCCGGGTGGCGACCACGGGCGTGCAGGTGCTGTTCGCGTTCCTGCTGACCGTCCCGTTCTCGGCGGGCTTCGACGCGAAGGTCGGCGAGACGGGCAGGGCGCTCTTCTACGTCTCGCTGTTCGGGGCGGGGCTCGCGTCGGTCTGCTTCATCGCCCCGGTCATCCAGCACCGGATCCTTTTCCGGCTCGGGCAGAAGGCGCTGCTGATCCGGCGCGCGAACCGGTTCGGGATCGCCGGGGCCTTCGCGCTGGGCGTCTCGATGACCGCCGCGACCACGCTGGTCGTCCAGGCACTGTCGGAGAAGGCCGCCGCAACCGTCGCCACGGTCGTGGTCGCGGTGCTCCTGTGCGGGTGGGCGTGGTTCGTCCAGCCGTACCTGACGCGGCGGCGCGCGGAAGCCCGCGCGCCGAAGGACGCCTGACCCGCCGCCGGGCGGGCGAGCCCGATCAGGAGCCCCCGGAGCGTGCGGCGCACGCTCCGAGGACCCCGGGTTCCGGCCGTCAGCCGGATGACGCCCCGGTCGACGGCAGTTCCAAGTGCAGGCAGTCGATGGAGTAGAGCTTCCCGACCCTGCAGTCGGCGGGGTTCCGCCCGTCGACCAGCCTTGTGAAGGTGCGCTCGCGGCTCTTCACGACCACGTAGCGATGCGAGCGGATCACCTGCCGGTAGGACCGCCCGTTCTCGTCCTTGACGACGAACGAGCAACCCGGCTGTACACGGTGCTCGATGATGACACCGTCGTTCGGGGTCCCGGTCCCAGGGGTGCTCCAACTCCGCACCTCTGCCCCGTTCTGGCAGATTCCCCAGTCCTTCACCATGACCGGGAGTGCGGCATTGCTCACCTTGAGGGCCAGGGCCAGGCTGCCGGCGGCCAGCGCGACGGCGCACACGAGCGCGAGCAGGCCGATGAGTACGGCCTCCAGGCGATGGCGAATGGAGAGGTGCATGACAAGCTCCTCGGATTGGTTGAGGTCTGCTCTGCGGTCAGTCGGCCGCAGCAGTACTGACCGTCATGGCATCTCTCCGCGTAGCAAGACCGAAAGCATTTCGAATTGCCACAGGCTGGGCGGAAGCCCCACAACGCCGCAGGGCGGGCCCGTCCACGACGGGCCCGCCCTGATGGGGCCGCGGAAGGCGGCCGGATGCGTGCTCAGTAGGCGCGGCCGAAGATGACGCGCTTGCCGTAGGCGGACGGGCGGCCGCACTTCACGCAGACGCCGGTCTCCTCGGGCGCGTCGGTGGGGATGACGCGCGGGGTCGCGGCGGTCTCGGCCTTGATGTCGTCCTCGCAGGCGGTGTCGCCGCAGTGGAACGCGCGGGCCCAGCCGGTGGCGACCTGCGCGGCGAACGCGTCCCAGCCGTCCACGACGGCGGTGTTGTCGTCGCGGAACTTCTCGGCCCTGGCCAGCAGGAACGACTGGAAGTCGGCGAGCATCCCGGGCAGCACCTCGGGCACCTTGTCGAGCGGGATGGGCTCCTTGCCCTGCCCCTCGACGGTCGGGAGCCGCCGGACGACGGTGGCGACGCCGTTCTCGATGTCGCGCTTGCCCAGCTCGATGCGGATCGGGACGCCGCGCATCTCCCACTCGTTGAACTTGAAGCCGGGCGACAGCTGCGGGCGGTTGTCGTCGACGTGCACCCGGATGCCCATCGACTTGATCGCCGCGCCGAGCCGGCGGGCCTCGGCGGCGGCCTGCTCGCCCTGCTCCTTGCGGCCGATCGGGACGATCACGACCTGGTAGGGCGCGAGCCGGGGCGGCATCACGAGGCCCTTGTCGTCCCCGTGCGTCATGATCACGCCGCCGATCATGCGGGTGCTCATGCCCCAGGACGTCGTGTGGGCGAGGGTGAGCCTGCCCTCCTCGTCCTGGTACTGGATCTCGAAGGCCTTGGCGAAGTTCGTGCCGAGGTAGTGGGACGTGCCGGCCTGCAGGGCCCGGCCGTCGCGCATCATCGCCTCGATCGTGTAGGTGCGGACGGCTCCGGCGAACCGCTCGCCGGGCGTCTTCTCCCCCGCCACGACAGGGATCGCCGCCAGGTCCCGCGCGACGCTCGCGTAGGCGTCGAGCGCCCACATCGTCTCGCGCATGGCGTCGCCCTCGTCGGCGTGCGCGGTGTGGCCCTCCTGCCAGAGGAACTCGGTGGTGCGCAGGAACATCCGGGGACGCATCTCCCAGCGGACGACGTTCGCCCACTGGTTCAGCAGCAGCGGCAGGTCGCGGTGCGAGTCGATCCACTTGGCCATGTACTCGCCGATGACCGTCTCGGAGGTCGGCCGCACGATCAGCGGCTCCTCCAGGTCCTTGCCGCCGGCGTGCGTGACGACCGCCAGCTCCGGGGAGAAGCCCTCGACGTGCTCGGCCTCGCGCTTGAGGTAGGACTCCGGGATGAACATCGGGAAGCAGGCGTTGTCGTGCCCGGCCTCCTTGATGCGCCGGTCCAGGTCGGCCTGGAGCAGCTCCCACACCCGGTAACCGTACGGGCGGATGACCATCGTGCCGCGAACCGGTCCGCGGTCGACGAGCTGGGCCTGCACCACCAGCTCGTTGTACCAGGCGGAGAAATCCTCGCTCTGCGGCGTCACACCTTCTCGACTCACGGCCACAAGGGTACTGACCACAGGCCATTAGTCAGGTCACCTTCGCTACCCTCGCACGATGCGCTGGTCCCAGATGTTCGTGCCCACGCTGCGAGAGGACCCCGCCGAGGCCGACGCGCCGAGCCACCGGCTGCTGCTGCGGGCGGGGTACGTCCGGCAGCTCACGGCGGGCCACTACTCGCTGCTGCCGCTGGCCGTCCGCGTCCGAACGAAGATCATTCAGATCGTCCGCGCGGAGATGGACGCGATCGGCGCGCAGGAGATGCTGCTGCCGGCGATGCACCCGGCCGAGCCGTGGCGGCGGTCCGGCCGCTGGGACCTGATCGGCGCGGAGCTGTTCCGGCTGCGCGACCGGCGCGGCGCCGAGCACGCCCTCGGCCTGACGCACGAGGAGATCTTCGCGACGGTCGCCCGCGAGCTGGACTCCTACCGGCGGCTGCCGCAGCAGTGGTACCAGTTCCAGACGAAGTTCCGGGACGAGCCGCGCCCCAAGGGCGGGCTGCTGCGGACCCGCGAGTTCACGATGAAGGACGCCTACAGCTTCGACGTCGACCGCGCCGGGCTGGACGCCTCGTTCGAGGCCTACCTCGGCGCCTACGCGCGGATCTTCGAGCGGCTCGGCCTGCGGGCGCTGGCGTGCGAGGCGTCCAACGGCGCCATGGGCGGCTCGGACTCCACCGAGTTCATGTGCCCGGCGCCGGTGGGCGAGGACGTCGTCGTCCGCTGCCCGGCCTGCGGGTACGCGGCGAACGTCGAGCGCGCGACGTCGGCGCTGCCCGCCGCGCAGGACGGCCCGGGGCCGGACGCGCCGGAGCGCTTCGACACGCCGGGCGTCCGCACGATCGACGACCTGCTGGAGTACGGCGCGCCCGCCGACCGGCAGATCAAGACGCTCGTGTACGTCCTGGACGGCGCGCCGACCCTCGTCCTGCTGCGCGGCGACCACCCGCTCAACGAGCAGAAGCTCGTGGACGCGACGGGCGCCGCCGACCTCCGGGCGGCCGAGCCCGCCGAGATCCGGGAGGCCCTCGGCGCGCTGCCCGGCAGCCTCGGCGCGGTCGGCGCGCCGCTCCCGGTGATCGCGGACGAGGCGCTGCGCGGCCGCCGCGACATGTTCACCGGCGCCAACGCCGACGACGTCCACCTGCGCGGCGTCGACGTCGGCCGCGACATCGAGGTCGGCGCCTGGGCGGACCTGCGCGAGGTCGCGGAGGGAGAGCCCTGCGCGCGGTGCGGCGGACCGCTGGAGGCCCTGCGGGCGATCGAGGTCGGGCACGTCTTCAAGCTGGGCGACCGCTACTCCCGCGCGCTGGGCGTCGAGGTGCTGGACGCCGGCGGCCGCTCCGTCCCGGTGGTCATGGGGAGCTACGGGATCGGGATCGAGCGGGCGATGGCCGTGATCGTCGAGACCCACCACGACGAGCGCGGGATCGTGTGGCCGGTGGCGGTCGCGCCCTTCCAGGTCGCCGTCGTGACCGCCCAGTCCGACGACGCCGACGTGGCCGCGGCGGCGGAGGAGGTCTACGCGGGCCTGGCGGCCGCGGGCGTCGAGGTGGTGATCGACGACCGCGCCGAGCGCGTCGGAGTGAAGTTCCGGGACGTGGAGCTGACCGGCATCCCCTTCCGCGTGACCGTGGGGCGGCGCGGCCTGGCCGAGGGCGCCGCCGAGGTCACCGAGCGCGCCACCGGCGACACGTCCAAGATCCCTTTCGACTCCGTGGTCGACCACGTCCGGTCGCTGCTCGTGCCGTGAGTCGCCCAGAACGGTAGGGCCGACTTCGCATGGCGAAGCCGGCCGGCCACGCCTTGGTCAGCGCACGGGACGGTTAAATGGATTGACGGTCCGGGGCGGGCTTCTCGACACTCGGCCTCATGGGACACGTCGAAGTGGGCCACGTCGGCCATGTGCTGCCGGACGGCCGGATGCTGCTCGACGACGTCTCCTTCCGCGTCGGCGACGGTGTCACGGCCGCCCTGGTGGGCCCGAACGGCGCGGGCAAGACGACGCTCCTGCGCCTGATCGCGGGCGACCTGGCGCCGCAGTCCGGGACCGTCGCGCACAGCGGCGGGGTCGGCGTCATGCGCCAGTTCATCGGCAGCGTGCGGGACGGGTCGAACGTGCACGACCTCCTGCTGTCGCTGGCGCCGCCCCGGGTGCGGGAGGCGGCGGCCGCGGTGGAGGCGGCCGAGCTGGTGATGATGGAGCGCGACGACGAGCCCGCCCAGCTCCGCTACGCCACGGCCCTCGCGGGCTGGGGCGACGCGGGGGGCTACGAGGCCGAGGTGCTCTGGGACGCGTGCTGCGTCGCGGCCCTCGGCGTCTCCTACGACTCGTGCCGGTGGCGCGAGGTCCGCACGCTGTCGGGCGGCGAGCAGAAGCGGCTCGCGCTCGAAGCCCTGCTCCGCGGCCCCGACGAGGTCCTTCTCCTGGACGAGCCCGACAACTACCTTGACGTCCCGGGCAAGCGGTGGCTGGAGGAGCGGCTACGGGAGACGCCGAAGACCGTCCTGCTGGTGTCGCACGACCGGGAGCTGCTCGACCGCTCCGCCGACCGGATCGTCACCGTCGAGGCGTCCCGGGTGTGGATCCACGGCGGCGGGTTCTCCACCTACGCCGCCGCGCGCCGCGACCGCAACGAGCGCCTGGAGGAGCTGCGACGCCGCTGGGACGAGGAGCACGCCAAGCTGAAGGAGCTGGTCAACACCCTGCGGACCAAGGCCACGGTGAACGACGGTTTCGCGTCCCGCTACCGGGCGGCGCAGACCCGGCTGCGCAAGTTCGAGGAGGCCGGGCCGCCGGAGGTCCCGCCCCGCGACCAGAACCTGAAGATGCGCCTGCGCGGCGGCAGGACGGGCAAGCGCGCGGTGGTCTGCGAGAACCTCGAACTGACGGGCCTGATGAAGCCGTTCGACACCGAGGTCTGGTACGGCGAGCGCGTCGCCGTGCTGGGCTCGAACGGCTCCGGGAAGTCGCATTTCCTGCGGCTTCTCGCGGCCGTCGCCGAGGCGCTCCCGCGCGGCGCGACTCCGGTGAGGCCC